>QCQY01000003.1 GCA_003209475.1 Prochlorococcus sp. AG-459-B06 | reverse complement strand
AAATAAAAGAGTTGCAAATAAAGATCAATATAAAGAAAAAGCTAACTTAAACATAAGCCTTCCCAATTTTGTTGAGAAAAAGGTAAAGAATCTAAAAAGAAGTATTAATAGTGAAAAACTAAAGGAGAATATTAATGATATTCAAATTAATACAATTAAAGAAACTGAATTAATAAAATGTCGAATAGCATTAATTAGTCATTGGAAAACCTTATATGGAACAGTTCCTAACGATCATGTAGTAGAAGCTTCGATGGATTGGTTTGGAAGGGATATATGGCCAAATCTTGATGGAACAGAAAATCTACCCTTTACATGGAGTGCAGCTAATAAATTTATGTCTGAATTATGCCCATTTTGGATAAAGAAAAATCCATCCCTTGAAATTGTTTTATTAATGATTGGCGTTTTAGAGGACCCTTTTGCTACTTCAGATTTAATTAATAGGATACCCACACTAATGAGGAGGTTTGTTAGTAGATTTAAGCGACATAACAGATCAAATTCATTTGAAACCTTGGACTCAACAATGACGGTACATGGAGCACTTAAATTATTGAATTTATCAACATCCGCAGGATCAGCACATACATTACGAAAAATTAGGGAGGCCTATAAATCAATAGCTTTAGAGACGCATCCAGATGCTGGAGGTTCAACAAATCAAATGAGAAAAATAAATGAAGCGTATCAATTGTTAAAAAATTTATATAAAAAATAGTATATGAATTCTTATATGAGACTTATTATAAGTCTATTAATAAGTCTAATATAAGATAACTGCAAGATTTTAAATTTCTGACCTTTACCAATTTTTTATTAGATAAAATTAATGGATACAATTATTTTGAATAAATGGAATTTAAAATAAAATTCATATTAAAAATAAAAGAAATTTATTTGTATAGTATTTCTCATTTAGGACTTAGAAAGAGTCTATTTTATAGTCTCATAATAGATAAGTAAGATATATTATTTTATTAATTTAAATAAACCATTGCCCAAACTGCTAAAACTTAGGGAAATAAAAAAAATTGATTAAATAATCAATAAAATATGTCCTTTTAATGTCCAAAAAAATAATACTATCTTTAGAGTACTGCTATAAAAGGCTTTTATATCTACCTGTACTGCCTTAAAGACAGTACTACTTGGATTGGAGCTTTTCTATTGCAGTTTGTTTATCAATACTAGGAACATCACTTAATCCGTTAGCATCAAACCAAGGGGCGCTAGCCCAATCAAATCCATCCCCAAAAGTATTATCAGGTGCAGTTATATACCAATGACATGAGGCATCTGGTATGTCCACAGCACATTTTGACCAATCGTCTGACCACTGAGGGACTTGTACCCACAACACTGAAGATAAAAGTAAAGATAGCAAATTTATCATGGTACTTATCATACAACATTAATTTATTTTATGGAATTATTATTTATCTTATATAAGAATTATATTTAGACTAGTTTATAGTCTTATATGAGATTAGCGATACAATTAATTTCTCAATTTTGTATTAAAACATTTTTCAATATTAGAAATGATATTTGAATGTATTGATGTAATGTCCGAATCCAGTAATGTTTTATCTTTATCTCTATAAGATAATCTAAATGTATAACTTATATGATCATGTCCAAATTTAGTATCTTCAAAAACATCAAGTAAATTTACATCCTCTAAGAGATTTTTTCCTGTTTTTCTTATCTGTGATGTTATTTCGCTAATTAAAAATTTCTTACTGAACACAAAATTTATATCCCTTTCCATTTTCGGGACGATCGGGTATTGCTTATATATTGGAATCCATTTATTTTTTCTTGTACTAGCTCCCAAGAGGTTAGAAACATTTATGTTAAATAAATGAACTTTTTTTAATGACTTCTTTTCTAATATTAGTTTGGGATGTATTTCACCAAAATAACCTGCATCTTTCCCTTCAATAACTAATTTCGCTGTTCTTCCTGGATGAAGAAAATCAATTGAATCAGTAGGTTTATCCTCAATTTTTATGTTCAATGATGATAAAGCCTCCTTTAACTTTCCCCTTGCGTGGTAATAATTAAGATCGTTATCCTTACCCGAATTTATCCATTTTCCAAATTGTTTGTTTCCATAAATCGCACCATTCAGAACTTCTTCTTGAATGAACTCAGTTTTCTTATGAAAAACATTTCCAATTTCAAATATATAACAACTTGCTTGTCCAGCTTTTATATTACGGTTCATTATCTCCAAATGTTCTTTCCAGATATTATCTCTAAGACAACTTGTTTCTAATAATAAAGGATTAGAAATCCTTATAAGGTTTTCATTATCTTCAGGAACAAGAGAGTAGCTTAGTACCTCGTTAAAACCGTTTTCAATAAAACCATTTTTTACTTTTCTCAATGCCAACTGTTCTGATGACAATTTTCCAGGCTTAATTGGATTAGGAAGTTTTAAGTCGAATCTGTCATACCCTATTAATCTCGCTATTTCTTCAATTAAATCTATTTCTCTTATTAAATCATGTGATCTATTAGGAATTACTGCTACATCCCAGCCATATTCTTTATTCTTTAAAGTACAACCTATGAGTTTTAATTTATCAACTATTTCATTATCAGATAAATTTCTTTTTTCAAATTGATCATTAATTATTAATGGTCCAAGAATTTTATGTATTCGATTTCTCCGTAGTTTAATAAATATATCCTCATTACTTATTAAATTGGAAGTATTGATGATTGGTGAATTAATAGAAAAATATTCTTCTAAAAGATTAATTGCCCTTGTTACTGCACTTATTGTATTTTTTGATGAAATCCCTTTTTCATACCTGCTGCTTGATTCTGTTCTTATGCCAACCGCCTTTGAAGATTTTCTTATAGTAACTGGATTAAAAACAGCGCCTTCAAGATAAATAGATGAGGTAGTATTAGTTACAGAAGTCTCTAAACCGCCTATCACCCCAGCAATAGCTACCGGTTTATCACAACAAGTAATAACTGTGATATTTTCATTTAAGTCATATTCTTTACCATCTAAGCAGATAAGGCTTTCGTTATCCTTGCCTTTTCTTACAGAGAAATCTTTTGGAGAAACTTCCTTACCAATTAAGTTTGACAGTTTATCTTTATCAAACGCATGCAAAGGTTGACCTTGTTCTAAAAGAATATAATTTGTTAAATCAACTAGAAGATTAATAGATTTGATACCTGATTTTTCTATACGGTCTTTAAGCCAGTTTGGCGATAATTTCTCTCCATCTACTCCATCAATGCAGCTTATTGTATAAATGCAATTAGATTCTATAGCCTCTGGAGAAAGTTTAATTTCCTTAAGTAAATGAATATTATATTTATGGTTTAATTCTGGAAAATTTAAGGTGGATTCTAAAAGGGCAGAAATTTCACGGGCTATACCTATAACAGACATTCCATCAGGTCTATTAGCTGTAATGGCTAAATCATATATAAAATCATTTAATTGAAGCAAGTCAGACCCTGGGGTGCCCAATTCATGTTTTAAGGCTAAATCTTCATCAATGATCTCTATCCCTTCGCTAGAGTCCTCTAATCCCAGTTCATGCAGTGAGCATATCATTCCCTCACTCATGACACCTCTAATTTCACTTCTTTTAATAGTTAAATCAACAGCCTTTAATTTCGCGCCGACAGTAGCAACATAAACATAAATATTTGCTTTAATATTGCGCGCACCACAGATAATTTGTAAAGTCTTTGAATTACCAATATCGACTTGGCAAATTGAAAGTTTGTCCGATCCTTCATGTTTTAAAACTGATAATACCTTACCTAAAACAACACCATTTACATTTTCTGAACAATCTTCTAATGATTCAACCTCAAATCCACCAATAGACAATTTCTCAGACAGATCTTCAGGAGTAGAAGTAATTTCTACTAAATTATTCAACCAATTTTGAGAAACTTTCATATATATTTTTTAATCAATGATGATAAAAGAAATGAGTATATCTTCAAAAAAGTTTGTTGAAGATGTACAATAGAAAATTATACAATAAAGTATCAATTAAAATGGCCAAAAAAGGGACAAGAGTTGTAGTGACCCTGGAATGTACTGAAGCTAGGACAAGCACAGACCCTAAGAGATCAAATGGTGTCTCAAGATATACTACTGAAAAGAATCGTAGAAATACAACTGAAAGATTAGAACTAAAAAAGTTTAATCCTCATTTAAACAGAATGACAATTCACAAAGAAATTAAGTAATCAAATTAAATCATGCCTAATTCAATTTTTAAAAAACAATTATCACCTATCAAACCAGGAGATCCTATTGACTATAAAGATGTAGAACTACTAAAAAAATTCATAACTGAGAGGGGCAAGATCCTACCAAGAAGGATGACAGGTTTAACCTCTAAGCAACAAAGAGATCTTACATTAGCTGTAAAGAGAGCCAGAATTGTAGCTCTTTTACCCTTCGTAAATCCTGAAGGATAATTTCATATTGAATATAGTTGGCACTATAATTAATATCTGAAATATTTGAAAGATTTAACTAATTTAAAAACATATATTATTGACTCTGATGGTCCACATGAGGTTGATGACGCTGTTTCATTAGAAATAAATGAAGGAAATAAAAAAAAATTATGGATACATATCAGTAATCCATGCAAACTCTTTTTGCATGACTCTGATGTTGATTTAAATGCAAGAAAGAGAAATAGCAGTTTATATTTAATTGATCAATATGTCGCAATGCTACCTAGAGATATTCTTGAAAAGGCAAATTTATCTAAAAATAAAGTTTCAGAAACTATTAGCGCAGCAATAGAATTCAATGACGATGGGTCAATAAATAAATATGAAATAACTGAAGCAATAATAAAACCAAAATATCAATTAACATATGAAGATGCAAATGAAATATTAGAAATAGAACCTAAAGAAGAAATAGAATTAATTGAGATCAAAAATTTATTAGAAAAAAGTATTAAATTCAGAAAGAAACAAGGAGCAATTATTTTTGAAAGTCCTAATAGTAAAATTAAATTATATAAGGATAAGATTATACTAACTAAATTAGAGAAAACAATATCACAAATTATAATTGCAGAATCAATGATATTAATGGGTTATGTAACAAGTTTATTTATAGATAAATATAATTTAGCAGCTGCATTTAGGATTCAAAAATTAAACTGCAATCCATCTGAAATACTTAATAGATACAATAGTAGTGATATTAAATATATAATATTAAAACAATATATGGGAAGAAGTTACATAACTACTAAGCCAGGAATCCATGAATCATTAGGCCTTAAAATGTATGTACAATGTACATCACCATTAAGAAGATATCTTGATTTAGTTATACAAAGACAAGTCTATAATAAAATTAATAATTACGAAGTTCTAAGTAAAGATTCAGTCTCTAAGATTATTGATTATTCAAAGAATAGACAATATGAGAATAATAATATATTTAAAAATGATAAATTTAAGTATTTAACATTATTTTTTAAGAATGAAAAAAAAGCTTTTTATAAAATAATATTTGTTAAGTGGATTAATCATAAAAAAAATATTGCATTGGTTTATTTTCCAGATTACTCACTAGAAATACTTATTACTCTTTTTGTATCAATAGAAATATATAGTAATAAAATATATAAAGTTAAATATATTATTAATGATAGTAATCTTTTAGAATTTATTTATTAATAAGATAATAAACATTATAGGTTGTTATTAGTTTAAAAAATATCTGTTATTATTAAGAAAAAAGCTTTATGACTTTTGTCATTACTACACCTTTATATTATGTTAATGATAAACCTCATTTAGGAAGTGCATATACAACAATAATTTGTGACTCAATAGCTAGGTATAAAAGGCTTGCAGGCGAAGATGTTATTTTCATTACTGGTGTTGATGAACATGGTTTAAAAATACAAAGAACAGCTAATGAAAAGGGTATCGAACCAAAATCACATTGTGATGAAATCTCAGAAGTCTTTAATAATAACTGGAAAAATTGGAATATATCCTTTGATAAATTTATAAGAACAAGCTCAAAAAATCATGAATTTATTGTTAATGAATTTTTTGAAAGAGTAAAAGCATCAGATGATATCTATATGGGAGTTCAAAAAGGTTGGTATTGTGTAGGTTGTGAAGAATTTAAAGATAATCCAGAAAACTCATCAACATACAAGTGTCCAATACATCAAAAAAATCTAGAATGGAAAAACGAAGAGAATCTCTTTTTTAGGCTTTCAAAATATCAAAAAGAAATTGAGAAAATAATCAACGAACCTTCTTTTATAGAGCCGATAGAAAGAAAGAATGAAATTATAAATTTTGTATCTAGAGGATTAAAGGATTTTTCAATTTCAAGAACAAATGTCTCATGGGGAATTCCTGTCCCTGGTTACGATAACCATACCTTTTATGTATGGTTTGATGCTTTACTTGGATATGTAAGCGCCATTAGCGCTGATGCGACAGAACATTCATTGGAAAAATCAATTAATGGAGGATGGCCAGCTGATGTTCATTTTATTGGTAAAGATATTCTGAGATTCCATGCTGTATATTGGCCCGCAATGCTCATTTCTGCCAATATGAAAGTTCCTAAAAAAGTTTTTGGGCATGGGTTTCTTACAAGAGAGGGACAAAAAATGGGTAAAAGCTTGGGAAATGTACTCGACCCTGATTTATTGCTTACAAAATATGGAAATGATCCCGTAAGGTGGTACCTCATTAAAGACATATCACTAGGAAATGATGGTGATTTTCAAGATAAAAGATTTGTTGACATTATCAATAATGACTTAGCTAATACAATCGGTAATTTATTAAATAGAACATCATCTATGTCTAGAAAATGGTTTGATAATAAAGTGCCAAATAATGAAAAAATTTTAAGTGAAAATAAATTAGAGAATTCTGCCAAAATTGCAATCGAAAACTATATTTGTAACTTTGATAACTACAAATTAGATCTAGCAGCTAATGAAGTCCTTAGCTTAGCAATTAATACAAATTTGTATTTAAATGATAATCAGCCATGGCTATTAATAAAAGATAAGGATAATCTACCTCTAGTTAAACAAATTATTTATAACGTTTTAGAAAGTACCCGAATAATAGGATTGTTATTGATACCTTTATTGCCCGAATTATCTACAAAAATCAATGAGCAACTTGGTGCTATATACAAAGAAGAAATTCCTTGGAAACAACAATTAAGTTGGGGGTTATTAGTAAGTAACTCAAGTCTTCCTAAATCCACTCCAATAATAAATAAACTGGAGTATGAGCAACATTTATAGATTAATAATTTTCCTTCCATTATTTATGCTTGGTTGCGCCCCAAATGTAATTGATAAAAATAAAGTAATACAAAAAATAGAAAGTTTAGATATGACTATTTTCTCAAAAAGTGGAGAAAAAATATATTCAATTACCAGTCCAAATTCAAGTTATGACAATATTGAATTAAAATTTGATTTAAAAAACCCTATCATTAATACTCTCAATGGGGGAGAAACTAAATATATTATTACTTCAGAAGAATCTACATTATCAGACAACAATAAACTCCTGAAATTGAAAGGTAATGTTAAATTAAAAACTCTTAAAAAAGGTGGGGAGTTTTTATATGCTGATTATTTTATTTGGAATATAGAAAATACTAACTATCTATTAGAGGGTAATATAAGATTTGAAAATCAAAATATCATCTTAAATTCAGGAAAAGCCATATTGGGTTCAGATAACATAATTGAATTTTTCAAACCAGTAAAATATATAATAAAAGATGAAAATAACGAAAATAAATATGAAATAAATTCAGAAAATGCTTACTATAATTTAACTACTGAATCAGTAAGTTTTAAAGCAAAAAATAAAAGAGTAAAATCAATAATTTATTTTTAAATTTTATTTTTTGAAAAAATATTTTTTATTTTTTTGGACCAGTTATTAATCCATTTTTCATCGGACTTCGTAAAACACTTAGCACTCCAGCCTCCAATCAATATAAAAGCCTTACTATTTATAGGTACAACTAAAATAGATGGGATTTCGGCACAAAAATTAAAAAATTCATCTCTTCCAGGATAGAATTTAGTGTTTGCTAATGATATTAATTTCATATCTTTTATAGATCTCTGACAAGTTTCTCCGGGTTTAAAATCATTACTTGATGTTATTCCCCTCTTCAAAATATTAACGCCATCATTGTGGATTAATATTGATGCTGCTGCTGTAGAAGTTAATATTGTTTCAGAACCCCATGCAAGTTCATCAATAACTTCATCCGGCATGTTTCTATCGAAGAAAAACTTATTTTCTCCTTTTAAAGCAGCTTTCTCACCAGCTAATGGTTCGAATTGTTTAAATAAAAAACCTATCAAAATAATAATTAATGAAGCTATTGCGGCTAACACTTGTGCTCTTTCAAGCTCAGGAGTGATTGTTTCTATTGAAATGAAATTTGCTATCTGAAAAATAAAGAGTATTACACCAACTAATATTAATGATTTACCATTGAATCCCATATTTTAAATATGTTATTTCTAATTAAATTATGCAAATATTATATTGTTTAGTACATTTAAATTTACTCAAACAAATGGTTTTTAATATATAATTAACCAAAACCATTCAAAATGAACTTAAAAATCAATAAATATATACTTTCTCTTATCTTTACTGGCTTAATTTTTATTCTTATCCCCTCGACTACATTCGCAAATGAAAATATTAGTATAAATAAATTTTTTGGTATTACTCAACAAAAGAATGTTATAAATTACGAAAAAAGTCAGCCTTCATCTATTGACAACCCTGTAGTGGATCCAAATTTTAACACTATGAGATCAAAAGATACTGAGAGTTCAACTGCTACTTATATAGTTATAGGTTTATTAATTGCTGCCACAATTATTCCTTTAGCAACATGGTGGTATTTCTCTAAATAATAGAGAATTTATGAATGCCAGGGACCTAATTATTAGTGAATATTCATCTTATATAGTTTTTATTACAGGGGGGACAAAGAGTGGCAAAAGTGAATTCGCGGAGCATCTTGCAAAGGAAGTAAAAAAATTATCATATGTTGCCTTATCTGAAAACAATTCGGATGATATAGAATGGCAAGATAAAATTAATCTTCATCGAAAAAGAAGACCAAAAGATTGGAAATTAATAGAAACGACAGATCTATTGAATACATTAAGGAAAGAAAAAGGTCCATTATTAATAGATTCGATTGGCGGATTCGTTATGAAAAGTATTGGCAAGGAACAAAATGAATGGTCAACAAAAATGAATTCACTTATAAGTCTCTTAATGAAAAGAAAAAGCATAACAATTATTGTTGGAGAACAAGTAGGTTGGAGCCTGGTCTCTGAATATAAAATTGGTAATACTTTTATTGAAAGAATCGGCGAACTTCAAAAAAGAATAACCAAAATATCAAAAGATAATTGGCTGGCAATAAACGGCAGAGCAATCAAAATAGATGAAATAAGTATTGAAATACCTACTTAAAAATGGAAGTCGCTCTTTTTGAACCTAGAATCCCACAAAATACTGGTAATATTGCCAGATCATGTGCTGCATTTAATATTACTTTAAATCTTATAGAGCCCTTGGGTTTTAAACTAGAAGATAAATATTTAAAAAGAGCAGGATTAGACTATTGGCCTCTGGTTACAGTTAAAAAGTATGAGAATTTTGAAAAATTTTTGACGTTAAAATCAACAAAAAGAATAATTTCTTTTAGTAAAAAAAATGGATTATACTTGAAGGATTTTAAATTTAAGCAAGATGATATTTTGCTATTTGGGAGAGAAGATTCAGGATTGCCAGATTCTATTATTAATAAAAGCGACTTTTTAATATCAATATTTATGCCGAATTTACAGGCTGGAAACAATGATCAAAAAGGTGTTAGAAGTCTAAACCTTTCTGTAGCATGCGGAATTGCTATATATGAAGCCCACAAACAAATAAATTTTCATAATGATAATTAAGTACAATCAATGCCTTACAATATTCCCATGTCTCGGTAGCTCAGCTGGTTAGAGCGGCGGATTCATAGCCCGCAGGTCGCGTGTTCAAGTCACGCTCGAGACATTCTCAATACTTTTCAATAGAAGAACATAGGAGAATTTTTAATTTAATTAAACTACTAAAGACAATAATGTTTAATTCACTAGGCACAGTCTTAGATCCAAAGAAATCTAAAGCAAAAAATCCAGAAGCAAGGGTTATAGTTCTTGATGACAATTTTAATACTTTTCAGCATGTCGCAAATTGTCTTCTAACAATAATCCCAGGCATGAGTGAAAAAAGGGCATGGGATCTAACTATCAAAGTTGACCAAACAGGATCGGCGGAGGTATGGAGAGGTAATCTTGAACAGGCAGAGCTATATCATGAGCAACTCTTCAGCAAAGGATTAACAATGGCTCCAATTGAAAAAACATAAAATAAGTAAGATTGAAAGAAAATTTTTGGCTTATAAATTCGAATCGATCAAGGGTTAAAAGGTTTTCAAAGAATAATCAAAATAAAGATAAATTTTTTGAATATATGTTTATTGACTCTGGAAGAATTCTTGGTGTTTTAGGAAAAGAACCACCTCTTATGACAACCAGAGAAGAATTTAAAATTGATAAAGCTAGAGATGAATGGAAAAAATTAATCACTCAAGGTTGGAGGAGAACAAAACCAGTTTGGGAGGACTCTTAGTATCCAATATTGTTATAGGGTTAGTTATATAAATTATGAGATTAAGGACGTAGTTAGCGGGTAAATTTAATGGTTTAGGAGTAACAATGTCATTCCGTGAGTCAAATTAAATTTCATATTTTTCATAAAAAAAGAAAAATCTCATTTTAATTATAAAAAAACTGTCAAATATAAACTAAAAATACTGAAATAAAAGATGTATAAGCTTTTATTGATTTAGGATTTTCAAGATATCTTATATCTAAAAATTATTTTAAAAAATTATAGATTTAGGGTTACTTGTTATTTTTTCTAACAAAAAATCCACGTAATAATCTAATTATCCCTACTATTTAAAAATATTAATTACTAATGAAATACCTCATCTCAAGCAAAAGATCAAGAGCTTTATTTGGTATTGGAATAGTTGCAATAAGTATTGGATTAATATCAAAAAAAGTAATTAATTATCCATTTGGAGGCTGTATGAAAGGCACTCAAGAAATAACCTTTAATATCTAGCCATTAATCTTCTTACATATTCCTTAATTCTTAAATCCAGTCAACTTTGATAACTCTTTTAGTGAAAGTATACCTAAAATTAGTTTTCCATTTATTTCCCATGTGGGAAACCCTTTAATTTTTTTATCTATGCATAATTGAGTTTGGCTGTTTATGCCATCTCTTGCACATTCAACTACATTAAGTTCTCTATATGCTTGCTTGCCAAATAATTCACCTTGATTAAGGCAATTAGGACACCAATATGCTGAATATTTAATTACACCATTATCTTTAAGGTATTTTGCCAACTCGATAGATTCCCTAGTGCTTTCTGAGGTAACTGAAAGTTCTCTCTGATTATTCATGTGGGAGCTATGAACAAAGCTTGGCAAAGTAAGCAAAAATAATAGTGGAATTAATAAGCGTTTCATTTATTTACTACTTTTCCTCCGTATTTTCTAACTATCTTATCAAGCAAAATTCGTATATCTTTATTTTAAGTTTCTCTATTTGCTGAAGATTTCCAAGAAGATCACATATTTGATCCTGTGTATCTTCATTTAATTCACTTACTGCCATTTATATTTAGAGTTTTTATATTTCAATTTTAAATCAAAAGTAAATATACATACTTATTGTATTTATATTTTTTTATTGCTATTTTTTTAAAGCGGGCTAAGGTTCATATCTCCACGAGGATTTAGTCCGCTGAATTTTTAAAGATTCAATCTATATTGGATACTTCTTATAGAAGTTGATTAGAAATATTCAGAAATATTTATCTTTGCTTAATTTCTAAATTAAGTTGAAGAGCATTCTCATATAAACATTAATAGTGTAACACTATTTATTCAATAATATTATTATTTCGTTTCATAATTTTCTTAAAATACTTAAACTCAATATATTCATGCATCATTTTGATATCCTCAGATAATATTTTTTTATTAACTTCATAGTCGTCCACATGAAGTGGAGATTTATTATTTTCAGAGAATGTTTCTTGATCAAAAGAAAAATTGATTAAATCCTTTTTGACGGAATTATTTTGACCAAAAGATAGATTTAATACGCCTCGAGATCTCAACGCTTCCTCGACCAATAAACCTGTAACCTTTGACTGACTAAATTCATTAGCTATGCAGAATTTTTCAATAATTTCATGAACTTCTTCACTTGGCAAAAAACCAATTCTTTTCCTCGGAGAGGGCATAATTAAAAAAAAAAATTAGTGTCACACTTGCACATTATAAGTGTTGCACTATATTTAATTTGAGTCAACTAATTTTGCTATGCATATTTTAATATTTCCTGCCGGATTTATTCTTTGGTATCTAGCTTATGAAGCAAAACCTATCATTAATGATGAAGTAATACTTGATTGGGAAGAGAAAAATATAAATAAAAGAAATAAACTTTTAAATATAATCAACGACAGCTTTTAAAATTTCTGTCAATCGATTTTGACTATCCCTTGTGCTTATAATCTAGAATTAAGATAAGTTGTTTTTGATAAGTAAACTTGAGTTGATTTTCGTTAATTGATTTTTTTGTGATAATCATTTCTTTAGAGAAGAAAATCAGGAGTATTACAACTACTAAATTTTTTTTTGACTTTCATATAAGAAATTTATCTATTTTTTTTATATGACTCAAAAGAATATAGTCTTTATATTTTGATTTTCTTTTATATTTCCTTATTACATATTTTTAGCACGTTTGTTAGAAATATTAGTTTATCAATTAAAAAAGGCTATATTTAAACAAAATATATGTTTTACTATGAATCTTAAGGAGAGAGGGATTACTGTTGGAGATTTACTAATCATACTAATAATAATAATCACTTCTACAATATTAATTAAATCAATTAACAAGGATAAGAAAACAACATATGATCGTAGTAATCAAGAGCAAGTTACTTATAAGATAAATTATTATCAAAAATTAATTTGAATTGCTTATATATAAATTATTTATAAAACTCTTAATTAATTCATTTAAATATTATTTATCTCTTATATAAATTTAAAGAATTCATAATTATCAAACATAGAGTTTATTTATTTTAACTATTTTGATGAAATGATTTAGAACTTTCCCATTTCAAATTATCCTTTAAATCATTGAAATCATTTGATATTGAAACTAAATTCACCATTTGAAGAATTTGAGTTTTATTTAGCCTATTAATAGCAATAAGTTTATTAAGCGTTTCTAAAACAGATTTATCATTAATATTCATTGTTTGTGTAAAAAAACTATGATTCTCCAATTCCTATACATTATCTTACAATTTTAAAATTTAATTTTAAAATTTCATTATATATTTATAGACAAAAATAATAAATATCTAAAGAATCATCAAAAATAAAACTCTTACTAATAAGTAAAAATCTTTAGCTCACTTTCTTATAAATTCGTTTATTGTAAAAAGAAAAAATGAAAAAAGACTCCAATAAAAAATACCTTAATAGAGATGAAGTTAATGAAATGATTGAATCCGCTTTAAGGAGACACAATAGAAGATCTACAATAATATCAAGTGTACTTGGCTGGATTTTAATAGGAGGTTATTCTTTTGGACTTTTTCAAGCAGTTCAAAATGTCTAATTAATCTTTTCTTTTAAGTAGAACTTGCTAGATGATAAATTAATATAAGACTAAGTATTTATTATGAGGGAATATATTGAGGCAAATCTTACAGTGATAAGAAAATATTTAAAAAAACGAAAAAAGTATACTTCAAAATTAAATAATGCTTCTATAATGGAAGAATTCAAAGAATGGAGTAATGATCCATTACCTAAGACAGAATTAATTTGGACTTTACCTGACTTAACTAGAATTGAAAGACTAAGAAATTTTTGTCGCTCAATTAAAAAGGAAATAAGATAAGTTTTTAACTACCTAGTTGTATATGATTTACCTTTAAGTAAAAGTAACCCGCAAATCCAACTATATTCAAAATTACAACGAAAATCCAAGCTCCAATTGGCTGATTAGAATCGAATTTTTTTATTTTAACTTTTTCCTTTAGTCTTTCAATATATTTAGCCATTTTTAAAAATATTAAAAAGGTTATTTATAATTATAGAGAGTCGAATTTAAAGGAATCTTAAAAAAAATAAAATTTCTTTTAATTCGAATTTTTTTTGTCAAGCCTGTTAATGGGATATTTAATTAACTCCTTTTTAAGATTTTTTAAAAGCTTATTGTGATTCAAAATTGTAAATTTCCTAGTAAAGGAATAATGCCATTTCATTTAATTAAAAAAAAACTTGCTAATTCATTATTAATAAAATTATAATACTTATTACGGTCATTCAGACCAAACATAATTTAAATAAGGACAAATTTTTTCATGAGCTTAAGAGTTGGCCAAGAAGCACCAGACTTTAGTGCTACAGCAGTATATGATCAAGAGTTTAAGGAGATTACACTTTCAGGTCTAAAAGGTAAATGGGTTGTTTTATTCTTTTACCCACTAGATTTTACATTTGTATGTCCAACAGAAATCACTGCATTTAGTGATAGATACCAAGATTTCTCAGCTCTTAATACTGAAATACTTGGTGTATCAGTTGATAGCAAACACTGTCATTTGGCTTGGATACAAACCCCAAGAAATGAAGGCGGTATAGGTGATATTAACTACCCGTTAGTTTCTGACTTAAAAAGAGAAATTTGCCAGGCATACAATGTTCTTAATGATGATGGAGAGGCCGATAGAGGTTTATTTCTTATCAATCCCGAAGGAGTAGTTATGCATACGACTGTTAATAAGGCTCCTGTAGGTAGAAATGTTGATGAAACGCTAAGGATTCTTCAAGGTTATCAATACGTTGCGGCAAACCCAGATGAAGTATGTCCGGCAAACTGGACGCCCGGGGAGAAAACAATGTTAGAGGACCCCAAAGGAAGTAAGGAATATTTTTCTGCACTATAGAAGGATTAGAATTATTTAAGAAAGTATTGAGTAGTAAATAATTATAAAAAAATAAAAAATAAATATATTCAAAAAGGGGATAACATCACCTTTTTGAGGTTTGGGCACGATCCAATCGCTCAAATTAGTTTTATATGATATGAAGGACCACGTATAAAAAGAAATTTCTATGGCGACTAGGATAAAAAGATTAATTAAATTTAAGTCATTTAAACCAAAATATCTATAAATATGAAACTGATCATCAATACTTATATTATTAATTTGAAGATGCCAAAGATAGAGAGAAATCAAAATAAAATTTACCAATATTATTTTTTTTAACAGAAACCTAGATTTCTTAAAAATTAATAAGATAGAAATTAAAAATATGAAAAAACATAACTGTGGAATATCCGGTTTTGGTACATTAATTCCATCAAGAAATAAATTAAATATAAGATCAAAATTTATATATATATAATCAGTAATTAAGAAAGAGAGAAATATTAAATTTATTGCTACTAAGAATAATAATTTTTTTCCTTTAATTATTTTTATACTATGAATTTTATCTTTAGTAAAATTATAATTTGTATAGTTTTTTAAAGAGTTTAAAAACACTAAAGATGGACATATTGCACCGCTCAAATAGTAAAGGATTGAATAAAAGGAAATTTCATTAATATTGAGTGAATACAAATTAAACCATTGTTTTTGTACTAATGGAAGAATCACTAAAAATGAAAGTGTAACTAATAATTTCGTTGTATTGTTTTTAATTATCAAGAAAATATTTTTTTTAATTTAAAACAATTAAATCAAACTTTCAACAATTTAGAAGTTGTTAATTTAAAAACTTTTTTATCTATAGTTTCTTGATTTAAAAGTATATCAACTAATTTGTCTAGTAAGACTCTATTTTTTTTCAATATTTTTATTGAATTATTTAATGAAATTTTAGAAATATTTATGATTTCATTATCTATTCTAGAACTGGTATTTTCTGCTATGAGAGGCTTTCTTCTAAATAATCCATCTCCTAAATACATTTCATTATTATCAGAATCCATTGAAATTGGACCAATAATTGAAAATCCATATTTTGTAACCATTTCCCTTACGATATTTGTCGCATAAGAGATATCATTTAAGGAGCATTGTGTAATTTCACTTTCACCAAAAACTATGGTTTCTGCTGCTCTTCCAGCTAGAGCAATTTCAATTTTTGAAAATAATAATTTTTTTGAAATCAAGCCACTTGAAATAACATCTTCATCAGGGCATATTTTTGTATATCCTCCTATAGATCCAGATCTAGGTAAGATCGTTATTTTATCAACTGATTCAATTCCATTTCTCACAGCAGAAACAATCGCTCTACCTACCTCGTTATAAGCAATAATTTTTTTCATATTTGGAGAAGTTATTAATGAACTTCTCAGGCCGATGGTAATTTTATCAAGAGCATTTTCTATATGTAGATCACTTATTAATTTAGATTTATCTCTAGCACAGTGAATAGCACTCTCGTTAATCAAATTTGCAAGATCTGCTCCCGAAAATCCAACTGTTCTTGAAGCCCAATATCCAAGGTCAACTTCGCTTGAAAGTGGTTTAGAAAGTGAGTGAACTGAAAGAATTTTTTTTCTTCCATCTAAATCTGGAAGCATTACTTCAATTTTTCTATCAAATCTACCTGGTCTTAATAATGCTGCATCCAAAATATCTGGTCTATTTGTTGCTGCTAAAACAATAATCCCGGAATTATCCGCAAAACCATCTAATTCAGTTAGAAGCTGATTAAGGGTTTGTTCTCTCTCATCATTTCCACCACCGATCCCAGATCCTCTTTGCCTACCAATAGAATCAATTTCATCAATAAAAATTATACAAGGAGATTTTTCCTTAGCCTTAGAGAATAGATCCCGAACTCGACTTGCACCAACACCAACAAAAAGTTCTACAAATTCTGATGCCGATATTGAGAGAAAAGGCACTCCTGATTCACCAGCAATTGCTTTAGCCAATAATGTTTTACCTGTTCCTGGTGGGCCAATTAGAAGAACCCCCTTAGGAACTTTGGCTCCAAGATTTTCAAATTTCTTTGGTTCTTTCAAAAATGTTATTACCTCTTTTAATTCCTCAGCGGCTTCAGGGACACCAGCTACATCATCGAATCTCGTTTCTACATCATCAATAGTTACAAATTTAGCTTGATTTTTGGTAAAACCAAAGGCTCTAGAAGCCAATTTTGATGTACTCCTTAAGATTAAAACTATAGCTAATATGAAAATCAGGAAAAGACTTATTGAAGCAAATGAATTAGCAGCTGAGGCTTCTTTTCTACTATTATTAATAGTGAGATCCACCTTATTTTCAGTGGCCTTTTCAAGAATTAATTGATCGTTGTAAAGAATAGGTATTTTAAATTTATCGCCATTTTTATACAGAACATCAATTTCTCGTTGTCTCGGATAGAAAAATATTGATTCTATTTTTCCCGTCTCTATATCTTCTAGAAGATCCGAATAACTTGATTTAGAATCTGAATATGAGAATTTTGATCTAAACACTAATCTTTATAAGTCATTAATAAAGCATATATGCTTATTTAAAAAATTGACGTATATAAACAAAATATACTCAAAAGTTTTGGAGATAACCAGTTAAAGGTTATATTATTATATGGAAATAAAAAAACAGAATGGCTGTACCAAAGAAGAAAAAATCAAAGAGCAAAAGAAACCAAAGGCACGCTTTATGGAAAGGGAAAGCAGCAATAGCAGCTCAAAAAGCTATATCTCTAGGTAAATCAGTTTTAACTGGGAAAGCTCAAGGATTTGTTTATCCCATTGAAGAAGAAGAAGAAGAATAGCTTTTAAGACCCTAACTTAAATGCCTCAAGTATAACGGCATAAATTGCACCAATTCTTAATTTATCAACTACAGTCCATATATAATATAATTTTGAACTTGCGGCAGGTTTAATTCTTATAATGATTTCAATAAAAATAATAATTATTGGGACCATAATTAACTCATTTTTACCTTCAGATATAAATTTTGTAAGAAAATTTGCGAACAAAAAATACCCTGTCAAAACCGAAATTAGACCAATAGATTTTGTCCTCCAAGTATCACTTAGAAAACCAAAAAATAAATTATTTAACTGGTAGGTAATTCTTGAAAAATTAGTTTTTTGCATTACTAAAAGACTTTAAATAATCACTTAGAAAGCTATAGTCAACATATGATTTTTTTAGTTTAGGCCCTTTAATTACATTTGCCACATTATTCTCATCACCAAGACTGTCTAAAATACAATCTAATTTAATATTTTCCTCAATAACAATTGGGAGATTTGAAGGAACAAAAATTGTAGGCAATTTAGCTGCTAAGGAAGATTTCAATCCTGGATTGGAATCTTCAAAAACAATTGAGTTGTTTTTGTTTATACCACTTAATTGGATTGCCTTTAAATATGGCAATGGATTAGGTTTCTTTAATTCAACGTCTTCACTTGAAATAATGAACTCAAAAGGGTTGAAGCCATTAAAAAGATATTCAACAAGAAGATTAACTTGATTTCTTGAACTTGAAGTAACAATAAATTGTCTTACATTTTTTCTATGCAATTCATTTACTAATCTAAAAACACCAGTTTTTAAACTAACGCAATTTTTTTTTAAAATTTCTAAATAATGAAACTGTTTTGTTTCATGAATTTTGAGAATTAAATCTTCTGAGAAATCATCATTGTTCGATTTAGCGTAATAAGTAATCCTATTTTTGCCCCCATTTATCTTCAAAAGTTTTATGTATTTATTAGTGTCCCAATTCCAATTAATACCAAGGTCATTGAAAGCATTATTAAAAGCAGGTAAATGGGCCTCTAATTCAGTATTTGCGATGGTACCGTCTAAATCCCAATAAACACCCTCAAGATACGTCACCAAAAAGAATTTCTTTTATTTACGGTAAAATACAAGAGCGATTATTGCTGGACCTGCTAACGCAACTACAGCCAAAGGAATAAGTGTTGCCATGATTAATCGATATGTTTTGTGATACTATTTTTACAAATAAAAGACAAAATTGTACTGATACGTTACAAGATTGAATTAAATTATGAAATCATGGACATGTATAGAAAATTGCGGAGCTTGTTGTAAATTCGACTTGAACGAAAGAAGCGATTTAGCTGACAAACTTAACAAAGAAGATATATCTTTGATAAACTCTATGACTGCTAAGGACGGTTGGTGTAAAAACCTGGACAGAGAAAATAAAAAATGCTTAATTTATGAAACCAGACCACATTTTTGCCGGGTAAAAGAATTTTCAACTTCATTTAAAGGTTATTTGAAATCTGGCGATAATTTTTTAATAGATTGCTGCAAACAACATATTTCATCAAATTATGGATACCAAAGTAAAGAGATGAAAACTTTTAGAATTGCTGTTTCGGGAAAATGAATAGTAATTTAGAAAAAAAGGAAAACAATTTAGAAAAAAGTTTTTTTTCAATATTTATAACGACTTTTACAACAATCTTTATTGCTGAACTTGGCGATAAAACTCAGATAGCCACATTAATGCTTTCTGCTGAATCGGGCAAGCCAATAATTGTTTTTCTTGGAAGTTCTCTAGCATTAATAAGCTCCAGCATTGTAGGAGTTCTTATCGGCAAATGGGTATCAAAAAAAATATCTCCTAGCAAATTTGCATTATCTACTGGAGCTTTAATGATATTGATAAGTATTTTTTTAGCTTATGAAATTTTCAAGAATTATTTATAAATGGTTTTAAGTTTATTACTATCAACATTTCTAACCGTTTTCATAGCTGAATTAGGTGACAAAACACAACTAGCTACCTTAACAATAAGCGGAACTTCAAATAAACCATTAGCAGTTTTTCTAGGATCTTCTTCAGCACTTGTTTTTGCAAGTTTAATAGGTGCTTTAACAGGAGGTTCTATTTCAAGTTTTTTACCCGAAGTAGTCCTTAAGTCAATAGCCTCGATTACATTTTTTATCATTGGTATGAGGCTTTTTATCAACTCTTTCATCATCGAAAAAGAAGAAAAAGAAGAGAAAGAAAATAATTAGTTTAAAGCTTGGATAATAAGGTGTAATAATGAAGTGTATACCACTAAATTAATTTATAATTTCATTTAGATCATGTTCACATCATCTTCAATAATTGATAATCTTAATCAGTCAGAGGGTTTAGATTATAAAAAATTATGCAGATTATTAAAAATAACTAAGAAATCTGATAAGGATAAATTAGATATTGCTTTAACAGCTCTAGAAAAACTTGAAATAATTAATAAAAATGAGGATGATAAATATACCTGCATAATAGATAGTGTTCATCTTGTCGCCAAAATAAGATGTAGTAGCAAAGGTTATTGCTTTGCTGTAAGGGGAAAAGACGAAGAAGATATATACATTAAAGAAAATCTACTTAACTATGCATGGAATGGAGATAAAGTTTTAGTAAGGATATTAAAAGAGGGTTATAGAAGAAGATCACCTGAGGGAATAGTTGATTGTATTCTTGAAAGATCAAATCAAATACTTCTTTCTAAAGTTGAAATAATAAACAATGATGTATATGCAATCCCAATAGATGATAGGGTCCTTTCTAAAATTAAACTTCCTAGAGAGAATATAAAATACACATTCAAACCAGAAAATAAGAATATTGTAAAAGTTGAGATTGATAAATTTCCCATAGGTCAAGAAGAAGGATTAGGTCATGTGATACAAGAACTAAAACTAAACAATAATGAAGAATATGATACAGACTTTGTTTTATCCAAAAGCAATATCGTTAAATCATACAATTTAAATGATATTGAATCTAAAAAAATAGAAAAAAGGGAGAGGATAGACCTAACAGATAAAAAATCTTATTTATTCAAAAGTTGGAATTATAATAATTCTCCCATGCTTCCAATGTTTCAAATAGATCAGGAAAAAAATAAAAGTACTAAATTATGGATACATACAAATAATCTTGCAGAAAGAGTTGATCTAAATAGTAAAAAATCTTTAGAAATATTATTTAAAGGCTTTGAATCATTACCCTTATTAAATGATTGGCAAAACTACCTTAGTGAAGCCATAAGAAAAGATTCTGAATTTAAATTTGGTGAAAAGAATGAAGCAATAAGCCTATGTCTGCATTTAAATAGTGTTAATGAAATAATTGATTGGTCATTTCATCTTACTTTAGTAAAATGTGCTCTTATTGTTGGAAGTGATCATACAGACGCGCTACTATCAAGAAAAAGTAAATCAAGAATAACCTCTCGGGTATTAAAACCTTTAAAGGAATATATTGACGATTTAGATAAAATACTGGAAATTTCATGTTCATTAAGACAAAAACATCTTTTGCAGGGTAAGGTTGAAATACCTGCGCCACTTAATAAAATAGATGTACTAGAAGAATTTTTTATTCACAATCCTGCTGAATATTCAAAAGGTTATTTTGAATCATTAAATAAAGAAGATTGCCAAACTTACCTTTCACCAATACTATACGAAGCTAATTCAATATGGTACAAACATTCAAATCAATTTGGCTTAAAAAGTGCAGGATACATCTCAAAGGGAATAGATTACGTTAATGCTAATGAAATCATCAAATATTCAGAATTTATTGATAATGATATAGAGCTTAATGAAGATGGCAATTTGACACTTAGTCAAGTAATTAAATTATGTGGCGATGATAATAAAAAAAGAATCTTACATAAACTTCTAATAAATGAATTTAAGGACAATGAAATAAGGTTGATATCTAAAAATCCTGATTATGATAAAACAGAAAAATTATTTATTTCTCCATGGGCAATTCCTGGATTTGACTTCACTAATCTTATTAATCAGTACTGTATTTTTAATATGATAATAAATGGTAAGAAATCAAAGAAAAATAATATTAATGCAATCAATATATCGGAAAGTAGTTCATTAGAATTAGTAGATTGGGATATATTTAATTCATCAATTTCAAAGAATCTAGAAATATTATTTAATAAGTTTGTAATAGATAAACTTAATGAATGCAAGTACAAAGTTAACCAATATAAATCTAATATGATAAATATAAAAAAAGTAAGAAAAGCAGAAAAATTACTAGGCAATATTTATAGAGGTTTTATTTTATCAGTGCAAACTTATGGTTTCTTTGTTGAGATATCAGAACTAAATGTAGAGGGTTTAGTACACGTTAGCACTCTTAATAATGATTGGTATGAATATAGATCAAGGCAAAATCTATTGATTGGAAGAAAATCTAAAAAATCATATAAAGTTGGAGATGCAATAGAAGTAAAAATCATAAAAGTCGATATTCTTAAATATCAAATTGATCTAGAATTAACTTAGATAAATTATCATAAAATATATTATGAAAATATTAACCCAAAAAATTTAAGATAACTTTTTAGAATTATGTTTAAGAAAAAATATTTATTGTTAACTCTATTATTAATAATAATTTTTCAAATTTTATTGTATACAAATAATAATCAGAAGACCTCATTTAGATACTTTAAATGGACTCTCCAAGAAGTAAGTGTAGGAAAGTTAATCAGTATTTCATTTTTTTCTGGTTTATTTTTAAGTACTTTATTGAATACCACAATTACTAGTACTAGTTTCAAAAAAAATACTTTTAAAAATGTGGAAGATGATTTTATATCTTATAATGATGAGGAAGATATGGAACCAGACGTTGAGATGCCGCCAGAAAGGGATATTAGAGAAACTCAACCAACAATTTCTGTTAATTACAGAGTAGTCAAAAATATAAATGATAATAATTTAAAAAAAGATCGAGATTATTCAAATTCAGATAATAAAGATGACTGGGATAATACTGATAATGATTGGTAGGAAAATAAATTATTTAAAAAATGTTTTTTTATTTATAATTAACTATGTATAACTATTTTTTTTATGGAAGAAAGTTTAGAACCTAATACTGAAGTTATTAAAGAAATATCTGACAAGTCTAGTAAACCAGACTCTGAGGGAATAAAAGAATCCATAACTGAAAAAGTTACTAATACCGATGAAAATATTCCTAATTCACAAAATAATTCTGCTCCGAAAGTTGATTTAAAAAAAGATAGTGAGGCACCCGCTGAAAATAATCTTAAACCTCAAAACGATTCTGCTCCGAAAGTTGATTTAAAAAAAGAAAATATTATACCCGTTAAAAATATTCCTAAACCAAAAAAAGAACTCCCTATAGAGAAAAAACCTTTCCAAGAATTTATCAATGATCATTTGATTCCCTCTTTAATAGAAGAAATTCAACTAAGAGGATTAGAAATAAATGAAATAAATCTCCAAAACACCAATAGACCAATTGCAGGAGATAAATGTTGGGTAATAAATTGTGAAATTAAAGATACTTGCAACTTTTGGCTATCTTTTGAAAAGGATGACATAAGTTCATTGAAAAGTATTTCTTTATCAAAACCTAATCAAAAACCCAGTATTATTGAATCATTCCTTATTGACGAAAAAAGAATTACCCTTAAATTAATTATTTCAAGAGTACTGCAAAGATTAAATGGACAAAAATTAATAGGAGTAAATTGAAAGCAACAATAACACCAAGTTAACTTTTTCCTCGAAAATGCAAATGATAGTAAATAATAGTATTAACAAACAAAATATAGATGTCCAAATCAACTATTGAACCAAAAAATATAAAGTCTGTTAACAGAGGAAAGGAGATTGCTAAGGATACAATCTTAACTCCAAATTTCTATACGACAGATTTTGAAGCTATTGAAAAGATGGACCTTTCAATTAACGAAGACGAATTGGAGGCGATTTGTGAAGAATTTAGGAAAGATTACAACAGGCATCACTTTGTAAGAAATAAAGAATTTGAAGGTGCTGCTGAAAAGTTAGATCCTGAGACAAGAGAACTTTTTGTTGATTTTCTGGAAGGAAGTTGTACATCAGAATTTTCAGGTTTTCTTTTATACAAGGAACTAAGTAAAAGAATAAAAGATAAAAATCCACTTCTCGCAGAATGTTTTGCTCATATGGCTAGAGACGAAGCGCGACATGCGGGATTCTTGAATAAGTCAATGAATGACTTTGGCTTACAGTTAGATTTAGGATTTTTAACTGCAAATAAAGATTACACTTATTTCCCACCAAGAAGTATTTTTTACGCTACCTACATTTCAGAAAAAATTGGTTATTGGAGGTATATAGCAATATTTAGACATCTCGAAAAAAATCCTGAAGGTAAAATTTTCCCACTTTTTAACTTCTTTGAAAATTGGTGTCAAGATGAAAATAGACATGGTGATTTTTTTGACGCACTAATGAAAGCTCAACCACGTACTGTTAAGTCTCTAAGTAATAAAATTAGTATAGGAGGATCTACCTTTACACATCCATTAATTGACTATTTCCATAGGTTTAGATATTTCTTAAACAATCATCCTTTAGTTTCAAAATTATGGTCTAGATTTTTCCTATTAGCTGTTTTTGCAACTATGTATATTAGAGATCAAGGCATAAAAAGAGATTTCTATAGTGCACTAGGTTTAGATGCTAGAGAATACGACAAGTTTGTAATTAACAAGACAAATGAAACCTCAGCAAGGGTATTCCCTGTAGTACTAAACGTCTTCGATAAGTCTTTTTACAGAAGATTAGATAGTATTGTAGAAAATGGTAAGCGTTTAGCAGAAATAGACAAGAAAGATAATCAAAAGGCAAATAAAGTATTATCAAAATTACCTATCTTTATTTCAAACGGTTATCAACTATTAAGACTATACTTGTTAAAACCTCTAGACAGTAAAGACTATCAACCTTCCGTTAGATAATCTTATTTAAAGAGTAAACTTATAGACTCAAATGCTTTCGTCACCAATCAAATCAAATGAAATCATTTTTGGTAGTTGCAATAAAGATTTATTAGAAGAAATTATTTTCTATGGGATGGGACTTGGGGCTGATTTTGTAGAAATATTCATAGAGAATACTGACAACTCAAGTGTATTAGCTGAAGAGGATTTTATTACAAGTGTAAGTCCATCATTTGGAAGGGGTGCTGGTATTAGAATCTTTAAAGAAACAAAGGATGGATTTGTAAGTACAAATGATTTAACAAAGCAAGGCTTGATGAGATCGGTGTCTCAAGCTATTGAGATGTTAGACATAACAGACAACAAAAAAGGAGAAGTATTTAACGGTTTAAATAAACATAGAGACTATAGTTTATCCAAGAAAAAATGGATTAATGAAGTCCCATCGATTAATGAGATAAGCGAAAAACTATTAGTCAGCACAAAGTCTCTAAAAAAGAATAATAAAATAATAACTAGAAAAGGAAGTTACTCTAGAAATCTGCAAGAAGTAATTATAGCCTCCAGTGATGGTACCTATGTTTCCGATATTAGGTTGCATCAAACAGTTGGACTCAACTTAATTGCAAGTGATGCCCAATACAGATCTAGTGGAAGTAGAAGATTTGGATCGTCAGGAATGCCTAATGAATTCAAATTATGGGATCACGAAAAAGCAGCTAATGATGTCTTTGAAAGTTCAATGAATATGTTGTATGCAGACTATGTTGAGGCAGGACAAATGCCTGTCGTACTAGCTAATAAGTTTGGTGGCGTTATATTCCATGAAGCCTGCGGTCACTTACTTGAAACAACTCAAATAGAGAGAGGAACAACACCATTTGAGAATAAATTGAATGAAAAAATTGCACATGAATCAGTAACAGCAATTGATGAGGGGATATCAGAAGGATCCTTTGGTTCATTATCAGTAGATGATGAAGGTATGGAACCAGAAAAATCAGTTCTTATAAAAAATGGAATTTTAAAAAAATTCATATCAGACAGGGCAGGTGAATTAAGAACTGGCCATAAAAGAACAGGAAGTGGAAGAAGACAAAATTATTCTTTTGCTGCAGCTTCAAGAATGAGAAATACTTATATAGCTAAAGGTGAACACTCGAAAGAGGATTTAATCAATAGTATTAATGATGGACTTTACTGCAAATCAATGGGTGGTGGCAGTGTAGGTGCTACAGGGCAATTTAATTTTGCGGTAGAAGAAGGATATCTTATTAAAAATGGAAAATTAACTAGTCCAGTAAAGGGAGCAACTTTGATTGGTGAGGCTAAAGAAGTCATGCCAAAAATATCAATGTGCGGGAATGACCTTGAATTAGCTCCTGGATTCTGTGGATCCATTAGTGGAAGTGTCAACGTAACTGTTGGCCAACCTCATATTAAGGTTGATTCAATCACTGTTGGCGGAAGATAGGATATGAATTCAAAAGAAATTACAGCTCAAATCTCAAAAGCTGCAGATATCCTAAATCTTAAAAAATGGGATTACGGTGCAAGCTTTTCTAATGACTATTCTGTGCAAGTAGATAAAGGTGAGGCTAAACAACTTAAGGCATCACAAAAGCAGATTTTAACTTTAAGAGTTTGGAACGAATCTAATTTAGTTGGTATTACAACAACAAGTGATATCAGTAAATCTGGTATTAAAAAGGCTCTAAATCAAGCTAATATTGCATCTGATTTTGGCAACAAGAATGAAAGAACAGAATTCTCTCCACTAGCCAAGGATCCTATTGAAGTTAAGGACGCAAAAAAAAGAAATCCTGTTGGAATTAAAAAATTACTTACGATTTTAAGAGAAGCAGAAGTAAAACTATTAGAAAGCCATGAATCCATAAAATCTGTTCCATATAATGGTCTATCTGAGAGTTTTTATGAAAGAGTTTATGCTAATAGTGATGGTGCCTTTCGCAGTTATACCAAAAGTCAAGCTGCACTTTATTTATATGCAAGAGCAGAAGAGAAAAATAAAAAACCTCGTAGCTCAGGTTCTGTAAAACTTGGATATGGAGTTGAAGATATAGATATAGAGTCGTGTATTAAAGACGCTTCTAATAAAACAATTTCTCATTTGAATTATTCATCTATTAAAACTGATAAATATTTAATATGTTTTTCCCCAGAGTCTTTTCTAACGATCATTAATGCCTTTAGTTCAATGTTTAATGCTAGAAGCATTTTAGATGGAGTCAGCTTATCTAATAAAAATTCTATTGGAGAGAAGCTATCTACAGAAGCACTTAATATTTATGATGATGGTCTTCACGAAAAGAATATTTCTTCATCACCATTTGATGGAGAAGGGACTCCCACCAAAAGACTATGTTTAATTAACAAAGGGAGAATCGAAAATTTTATACATTCTGAATCAACTGCAAGAATATTTAAAACAATCCCTACAGGCCACGCTGGACTAGGATCAAAAGTCTCAGTATCTCCTGATTGGATAGTAGTTGAGAAATCAGAGGAAAACTCTAATCTAAAAATATCATTAGATCACTCTACTTATGAGGGAGAATTTGTTTATGTTGAAGAATTAAATGCAATCCATGCAGGTGTCAGAGCAAGTCAAGGTTCATTCTCTCTTCCATTTGATGGATGGCTTTATAAAAACGGTAAAAAAATCTCAATAGAATCTGCCACTGTAGCAGGGGATATCAAATATCTTTTGAAAAATATAGTAAACATTGAATCAAGCCAGGAGGTAACAACAAGTGGGATTTCTCCACATATATGGGTAGATGAATTATCAATAACTGGTGGCGCGTGAGAATTATATTCTGGGGAACACCTGAATATTCAATTGCGAGCCTTGATATTTTTATTAAATCTAAGCATGAGGTACTTGCAGTAGTTAGCCAACCGGATAAGAAAAGATCTAGGGGAAATAAATTAATATCCTCTCCTGTTAAAAGCTTTGCCGAGCAAGAATCTTTAAAAATTTATACTCCAGCAAAAATCAGGGACAATACACATTTTATAAATGATCTTAAATCACTATCTTGTGATTTATTTATTGTTATAGCTTACGGAAAAATTTTACCCAAAGAGATATTGGAAATCCCAAAATTTGGTTGTTGGAACGCACACGCTTCATTACTTCCAAGATGGCGAGGTGCTGCTCCAATCCAATGGTCACTAATAAAAGGCGATGAATTTACTGGTGTAGGAATTATGAAAATGAATGAGGGACTAGATACTGGGGACTTATTATTGGAAGAAAAAATTAAAATCGAAAATGGCGATAATTTAAATACACTATCGGAAAAACTTAGTATTTTATCTGCAAAATTATTTTTAAATGCTACATCATTAATAGAAGAAAATATTAATAAAAATATTTATTCACAATTAACAAAACAAAACACCCTTGGAAGAGAAATTACTTACGCAAGAATGATTGAAAAATCAGACTTTAAAGTTGATTGGGGTAATGAAGCAATTAAAATTTCTCAAAAAATAAAAGCATTATACCCACGAGCAAATACAACTTTTAGAGGTAAGAACCTTAAAATACTTAAAATCAAAGTTTTGACTAGTGATGAAATTAAAAATGAAAAATACCTTTTAACGAGCAATTTTTCAAGACCAGGTATTATTCTTGCTGTAATAGAAAATGAAGGAATAATAGTTTCAACTAAAACTGATCCGATTATTTTGTTAGAAGCAAAACTTGAAGGCAAAAACATTTCTAGCAAAAAGCAATTGATTCAACAGTTAAATCCATCAGCAGGTGAATATCTCTCAGATTAAGTTTTAGATTCTTTTAGAGAACCCCCAGATGAAAGCAAAAAGAATAAAAAAATAAAAATAATAGTCTGGAAGAATAGATTCATTAATTAATGTATTTAGTAAAAGTTTAATCCCAACTATTAAAATTGCTACGTAACCGGCTGTTTCTAATCTAGAAAATATATCCAGAAGTTTTAGAAAAATCCCCGATGTAAATCTTAAGGCTAATACTCCTATAACTGCTCCAAATATAATTAATATGTATTGATCACTTATAGCTACTGCAGTGGTAATACTGTCTATGGAAAAAGCAAAATCAGTAATTGAAAGAAGCGCTACAACCCTTAAAAACCTAAAATTATTTTTATTATTATCTGTCCCATTTTCAGCGTTTTCTATATCTGAATTTAAAAAGACATTGGAGAAGAATAAATATATTAAATAAAAACCAGCAAAAACTCTAATAAGAATAAACTTTAGAAGAACATTAGATAATATGATGAGAATAATTCTAAATAATAAAGATATTGTTATACCAATATTTAAGGCTCTTGACCTTAATTCTGAACTATCGAGGGATTTAGTAAGAGAAGCTAGTGCTACAGCATTATCTGCCGATAATAATAATTCTAGAGCAATTAATATTGGTAAAAGTGTAAAGATTTCGTACCAACTGTCTACTTGATCTAGTGTGGGTATAAAAGAATTTATTGCGGCTGAATCCATCAAATATTATTCACAATCAGTATAAAATCTAATATAATATATCGGATATTTGTAATCAAGATTGATAGCTATAAATGAGTTTAAATACTTTAGTTGATTATATTTCGAACTCACAAATTACTTCTGAATTGATAAAAAGAATTTCAAAAAATAATGAATTAAATATTGTTGGTTCAAGTAGATATGCAAAATCAATAATTTTAGATGGCATCGCAAAAAAAGAGGAAAAAAATATATTATTAATTTGTCCTAATGCAGAAATTGCCTACAAATGGATTGGTTATTTTGAAAGTATAAATGATAAAGAAGTTTTATATTATCCTCCTACAGAACATTTACCATACTCTTCAATTAATAAATCCAAAGAGATTGAATTTAGTCAGCTTACTGTTTTATCCAAATTAATAAAAAAAGAGAAAAATCAACTTAGTATTGTTATATCAACTGAGAGATCACTACAACCTCATCTAATAAATAGAAACCTATTAATTGAAAACAAGTTAGATTTGCAAAAAGGGGTTCAAATCGAGATTCAGGAATTAGCTAATAAACTTACTTTGCTGGGTTATACAAAGGATAATGTAACTTCAACAGAAGGATTCTGGAGTAGAAGAGGGGAAATAATAGATATTTATCCTGTCAATAATGAGTTTCCTATAAGATTAGAATTTTTTGATAATGTAATTGAGAAAATAAGAGAATATGATCCCCAAACACAGAAAACATTAGAAAGTATCAATAACATTGAAATAATACAGGCTGGATTCGATTTACTAATAAAAGATAAGTTAAATAATTTATCTAAGAACAGTATTTTTAATTCAGAAGATTTAGATAAAAATAATCTTGATCGTTATTTAGGAATAGTTGAAAAACAACCCTCAAATATAATAGATTTTATAAATAGGGAAACAATTCTTGTGATTGATGAATTAGAAGATTGTAAAAAATTTGCAAATAATTGGTATCTAGATTCAGAAAGTAATTTTGATAATTGTGCGAATGAATTAAATGAGAACCTTAAAAATAATGAAATTAATTTAGAGGCCAAACCTAATTTGCATTTAACGTTTGAAGAAATATTAAATTCACTAGGAAATTTTAATTTAATAAAAATTTATGAATTTGAATCTAAAGTCAATATTGATAATAGGTTTTTGATAAACGATAAAAGATTAAATTCATACTCTAAAAATATAGGAAAATTATCCAATGATATAAATAAAAATATAAAAAATAATGAAAAAGTGTGGATATTATCAGCACAGCCATTGAGAACCAGGACTTTACTTTTTGAACACGAATGCAATACAAATTTCTTAAACAATCCTAATAATATTAATGAAGCATTTAAGTCAATTAATAATTCAACTCCTTTAATTTTAAAAAATAAGAATAATTATGAAATCGAGGGTTTTTATCTTCCTATATGGAAAGTTGTCCTGATAACAGATAAAGAATTATTTTCACAAAAATCTCTTTTTAATAATGCATTCATAAGAAGAAAAAAAAGAAGTGTCAATTCAAATATAAATGTAAATAAGATTAGTCCCGGTGATTTTATAGTTCATAAAAATCATGGAATAGGAAAATTTTTAAGAATTGAAAAAATAAATATAACTGGAGATTCAAGAGATTATTTAGTCATTCAGTATCAGGATGGGAAGATAAGTGTTGCCGCTGATCAACTTGGTAGTGTTAACAGATATAGATCAAGCGGAAAAATTAAGCCAAAAATAAATAAATTAGGAGGGACAGAATGGGAAAAAATTAAAGATAAAAATAAGAAACAAATCAAAAAAGTTGCTATCGATATTTTAAAACTTTATGCAAAGAGAGAAAAATTAAAGGGGTACATTTACCCAGAAGATGGTCCTTGGCAAGACGAATTAGAGGAATCATTCCCTTATCAACCAACACCTGATCAAATTACTGCTGTAGAAGAAATAAAATCTGATATGGAAAGCGATAAGCCAATGGACAGGCTAGTTTGTGGAGATGTAGGATTTGGTAAAACAGAAGTCGCTGTTCGGGCAATTTTTAAGGCTATTACATCAGGCAAACAGGTAATATTACTAGCACCCACAACAATCCTAGCTCAGCAACATTGGAGAACAATAAACAATAGATTTTCACCTTACCCAATAAAAGTATCATTACTCAATAGATTCAAAAGCGTTAATGAAAGAAAGGAAATCTATGCAGGATTGAAAAATAACAAAATTGATTTAGTTGTAGCAACGCACCAAATTTTAGGAAAAGAAATAGAAATCAAAAATTTAGGACTACTTGTTATTGATGAAGAACAAAGATTTGGAGTCAGGCAAAAGGAGAAAATTAAAAAAATCAAAACCAACATTGACGTTTTAACTCTTTCGGCAACTCCAATTCCAAGAACTCTTTATATGAGCTTATCTGGACTAAGACAAATGAGCTTACTAAATACTCCTCCTCCATCAAGAAGATCAATAAAAACATATCTATCTGAAATAGATATGGATGTTATAAGAACTGCAATTAATCAAGAACTTGATAGGGGGGGTCAGATTTTTTATGTTCTTCCAAGAATTTCTGATATTGATCAAGCTGTAAACAAATTAAAAAATATGTTTCCCAGCTTAAAATTTATTGTTGCTCATGGGCAAATGAAAGAAACAGAGCTTGAAAATGCAATGATTGCTTTTAATAATGGAGAAGTAGATTTAATGATATGCACAACGATAATTGAAAGTGGATTAGACATTCCTAAAGTAAATACAATCATTATTGAAGATTCTCACAAATTTGGCCTTTCACAACTTTATCAACTTAGAGGAAGAGTTGGTAGAAGCGGTGTGCAAGCACATGCTTGGTTATTTTATCCAAATATAAATAAAATTAATGAAGCTTCAAAACAAAGATTGAAAGCGATAAAAGACTTTTCAGAACTAGGAAGTGGATACCAACTTGCAATGAAAGATATGGAAATAAGAGGTGTTGGTAGTTTACTAGGAGAAGAACAAAGTGGAAAAGTTAATGCTATAGGATATGATTTGTATATAGAAATGCTCCATGAGGCTATTTCAGAAATCAGTGGGCAAGAAATACCTGAGGTTAACGATACTCAAATTGATCTACCAATAAATGCATTTATACCTGCAACATGGATATTAAACAGAGACGAGAAGCTTGAGGCTTACAAATCTGCTACTGAATGTTCAAATAATTATGAATTAACTGAATTAGCTACAGACTGGGTGAATAGATATGGAAATTTCCCCAAACCTGTTGAGTCCTTAATTATGATAATGAAACTAAAATTACTAGCAAAAAAATGTGGTTTTAATAAGATCAAGCTCAAAAAGCCAAACATCGTGATAGAGACAAAATTAAAAAATTCTACCTTTAAAATTCTTAAAAATTCTTTGGCAAGAAGTGTTCAAAATAAATTTAATTTTAATGAAGGCGAACAATTATCAACCATCACCATAAGGGGTTTAGGTGCAACTGAAATTCAAAATCAAATTAATCAACTTATGTTATGGTTCGGGTCCTTTGAAAAAGAAATAAAGAATTTCGATAAAGAACTTATTAAAAGAGAATAAATTATTAAATAATTATTTAAAATCCGCGAATCAGTTCGAATTCGGTTAGGTTTATTAAAATTTAATTTTTTTATGGGTGAATACATAGACGTCGAATTCCAAACTTCGATTTTACCCTTATCAATCATTCTCTCATCAATTGTACTTGGGATATTTGCCTTATTTGGAGAAGAAACAGAAAATGATGATGATGATTCTGATTCAGGAAGTGGTGGCCTGATGCAACCTATTTGAAATTATTTATAAATAATTTGTTTTGACTTTCTCTTAGACACTCTACGTAACCTATAAAAAGAACCTATCATTAAAATAAGAGCAGTAAAAGAAGAAGCAAAAATAAAAATTACCAAAAAAATTTCATAAAGACATGAAAAGAGATCTATTAATGATAAAAAAGATTTATTAAATGTCGAAGGTAGATTTTGTAATAGCAAATTTTTATTAGGAATTAAATAATTTATATAAACTAATAAAACACTCAAAATAAACAAAAAGAAAGATTCAGTAAATAGTCTTCTTTTTGATTTTCTTCTTAAATTTAATTTTTTTTTAAAAATATATTTATCAGATTTAATATTCAAATTTGGGATGTTTAAATCTGCCATAAATCAAAGCTCAAAGAATAAATTGAATAACTCTGAGAAGAAATTAACCTATAGTATCGTGTTTGTATTTAAGATGCTAATTGTTCTTTATTCAGGATTTATTAGTTCTTTTTTTTCTATATTTTCTAAAGGACTATAAAAAATAATAAAAGAAGAGGAGAATAGAATTAAAGAGCAAATTGCAATAAACGGTGGTATAAAGAAATTTAGAAAATTATCTTTTTTAATTAACCCATATCTTAATTTTTTAGGAAAGTTATTAGGTACATCAGGTTTTTTTATTCTTACTTTTGGCGATTCATTTAACTGATCAAAACAATTTATGGTATCTGAAAGCAATGAATTACCAATCTTTAAAATTAAAGGCTTTACATTTGGTTTAGAGCTCTTGAGAACTATATTATGTATGTGAAGATTGTCAGCTTTTATATCAATTAACTTAGACTCAAAAAGTGGTATTTCGTTTTTTATTAAAAGATTTGAATAAATATAAAAAGCATTCATAATAGGGCCCAAATGCTCAACTTTACCTTCAATAAGTGGTTTATCAATTATGGTTAATTTCCATTGAGAGATTATAGATATTTGATCTTTATTTTCATCATTGGAATAATCTGGCAATCCAATTATTTCAAGACTTACTGAAGATTGATGAAATGACAATTTATTTTGCATCATATTAAAAATCGTATAAAAAATTCTTCAACTTTTGATAACCCTGATTTGAAATGCAAAATGATAATATAAGCAAAGATTTTATGATGATTTCATCATTTTCAGCTTGGTTTAAAAGCTTTTTCACTCTAATACTATTCATATTAAATCTCTCTTTAATCAACTCAATAAATCTCTTATTAAAATCATTCCAAATAACTGAATTCTCTTCAAGATCTTCTTTAGATTTCATTATCTCTCTGATGTAAGGGTATAAATATTTAGACATTTCAACTGTAATTCTAATTAAGGCATCGAATTCGTTAAGTTTAATATTGTTGCTAACATAAGATTTTCTCAATGGATTATTATTTCTTAATTTCCAAATAGTAATTTTATTTGGTAGAACATTATTTAAATTAAGTTTATTTGATAAATTGTAAAAGGACTGTATGCCATTTAAGTCGATAGTTTCTAGTATTAATAATAATAAATCAAGATTCTCTATAGATTTTCTTGATACCTGATTTCCTCTAGTTAAAACTGTAATTGTTCTTTATTAGAATATGTACTAACTATAACAGAATTATTAATCCATTATTTGAAATAAAAATGAATATAACTTATCAAGTTCTTCAATAGTTAGCATTCCATAACTCCATAATAATATTGGTAGTGGAGTGTTATTTTTTATCGATAATTTTATACCAAGTTCAATAGAAGACTCATCTAAACCTACTACATTAAATAAATAAATTATCATTTCTCTAGATACATAATTATTCATGAGATCTATCTAATTCTTGAGTAAATTAGAGATTTAGTCATTTGATTGAGGACAAATTTTCTTATAAAAAGAAAATTGTTTAAAAGTAAAAATGAAAATTTCCTTATTGGAAATAAAAAAAGGTTTCTATTAGCAAAAATTGATATCAATGAGTCAGTTATGAAAATAGTAATGATAATATCTATAATTCTGCTTGGAACATATTTAAATTTAAATAAACTCAGTTTCAATTTAGTGATAGCATTATTTTCATTAAAAATATCAAAAATAGTATTAACGTCTCTCCAACAACTATTTAGACCCTGACCACCAACAGGATGAAATGTATGAAATGCATCTCCTACAAAAACAAATTTTTTAAAATTTAAAACTGGTAAATTTAAGGATAAAGAAATAGGAAAAATATTACATTCGCCAACTATTTGATCCAACTTAAATTCCTCCGGCAAGATAGTTGATAAATTATCCATTAAATAATTCTTATCAGAATTTAATCTTTCAATAGCCTTTAATGTACTGGAAGTCCAAATTACTTGATATAGGTTTTTTTCTAAAGGTAATAATGCAAGTGGGCCTTCTTTTCTAAAAATTTCATAAGCACGCTTTTCACAATGACCTCTAAGAGAAACTTTAAAAGTTAAACAAGACTGGCTATAAGATTTTTTTATATCTACAAAATCAAACAATTTTTTATCAAGTGAGTTTGCTCCTGTAGAAAGGAATTGATAATCAAATATTATTTTTTTACCTAATAATTTCTGTGGCGTAATAAAAAAAATATTTTCATAATTATCAATCTCCTGAAAAAATACATTCATAAGATCCGAATGTTTAACTACCCAGCCAATATTTTCAGCAGAACTTATATCATCATCTAAGTCAGAAGTTGTTAAGTTGGTCAAAGCAGAAGTTACGCTATCTGAAATTGAAAGGGTATCAAAGCCAAATAAAAAAGGTTCTAATTTTTCCCAAAGTCTGAATTTAGATAAGATTTTTTTTGTTGAGTGAGTAATTGCATAAGTTTTATCTTTATCAATTAATCTATCTTTTGTTAATAAATCAGTTAAAAAAATATTGCAATCAAATTTTGAAAGTGCAATTGAAAGTAATAGACCTGTGGGACCGGATCCAACAATTTTAAAATTGAATTTATTTTTCATCAGATTGTATAAGCATCAACTATCTATTCAAATAAATATAGCAAATTTCCTCAAATGCTGGTCTTAATAAATAGGGGTACTCACCAACCCATAAGTTAATTTCAGGAAGCCAAGCATCGGTCAAATAAAAATCTCTATCAAAATTACGGTTATCAGATGTTATTAAACATCTAATACTCGAACCCACCCTAATTTGACTGTGCTTATTTTCCATAGGAAAACTTAACTTTTCCAAATAACCATCTTCATCTTCTAATTCAAGTACTAACCAAGTTCTTTTGTTTTCGATAACTTCTAATCGACCCTGCCTATTAGATTGTTCTCTTGAAGTTTCAATCTTTTCTGTTTTATAGATATCTGATATATAGCCATCAAATATAGAAAAAAATTTATATTTTCTTAATTGTAAATTTTTTCTACTTGATTCAAGAATTGGACCCCAGATGATATACAAAAAGAAACCTACACATATGAATAACCAGAAATTATTAGTTTGATCTCCTGTCGAACTAATAATTAATGAAATAAATCCACCAATTGAAGAAACTATTACTCTTTGAAGAATTTTTCTCGGATTCCCCAACGAGTACTTAAATTGGCTTCCTGTACCAACTGCAGGAATAAGTTTTGAAATTTGATTTGTATTAATTGGAATGAGCATTTTAAAAAATCAATTTTTCAAGTCCGTAAACTAGAGTTTCATAATTACCTATTTTTTTTACAGCCTGTAAAACACCTGGCATATATGCCTTTCGATCAATAGTGTCATGCTTAATAGTGTAAGTCTCACCTGGAGATCCCATAATTACTAACTGATGTGCTAATAATCCTGGTAATCGTACAGAATGTATATTAATTCCTGAATCTCTGACCCCTCCCCGCACACCTTTCAATGACTCAGACTCTTTTACTAAATTCTGATTAAATTTCTTTGGATATTCTTCAATCATTTCTGCAGTTTTTATGCAGGTACCACTAGGAGAATCAGCTTTTTGATTATGATGCATCTCTATTAATTCAATATTGTCATAAAATTTTGCGGCTACCGATGCTGCCTGCTGAAGAAGAACCATGCCTACTGAAAAATTGGGAATTATTGCACAACCAATAGATGCTTTCTCAGCAAAAACAGATAAATCTTTTATTTGAGAGGGAGAAAGTCCTGTGGTTCCAACCACTGGTGAAATACCGTATGCAATAGCTGATCTGGTATTTTCATATACAGAATCAGGATGAGTAAAATCAACCAGAACAGGTTTGATATTTTCATTTCTATAATTTTGACTAACAGAACATAAAGTTCCTTCAAAATCGTTAGAAACAAAAACATCACAATTTTTTACCTTCAATAATTCAGAAATATTTGAGCCATTGTTCTTTTTATTTATGTCAATTGCTGCAACAAGTTCACAATCTGTAGAATTTAATACTGTATTCACAACTTCGCTACCCATTCTGCCCAAAGCTCCAGATACTAGTACTGGTATTGGTTTTCGAGAATTTTCAATCATTTTTGTAAAAAATTTTTTTTAAAGGTTGTTACACGCTATTTATATTGCACACAATAACGTCTTTTCATTCGTAGGCTGGTAGAAATACTTAAATAAAATCAATGTTTACGCAGGTCCGCTCAGCAAACCGCAGAGTATCTCCTGTTGAGGGTAACAAACACAAAGTTGTAATAAAAGCAGTTTATGTTGTCCTTGAGCCACAATACCAAAATTCCTTAACGGAAGCTGCAAAGTCAATAAATAAGATGAATGGGCCAATAGGCATAGACCTTAGAGGCTATCTTATCGAAGAACTTAGAAATGAAAGTAATTTTGAAGATTTTAAAGAAGATATAGCTAATGCAGATTTATTTGTTGCTTCCTTAATTTTCATCGAAGATCTTGCTCAAAAAGTAGTTGATGCAGTATCTCCATATAAAGATAAGCTTAAAGCCTCAATTATTTTTCCCTCTATGCCAGAGGTAATGAGATTAAATAAGTTAGGTTCATTTAGTATGGCCCAACTTGGTCAATCTAAAAGTATTATTGGAGATTTAATAAAAAAGAAAAAAGAATCTGATGGAGCAAGCTTCCAAGATTCAATGTTGAAGTTATTAAATACACTACCTTCAATACTTAAATTTCTACCAGTTGAAAAAGCACAAGATGCTAGAACATTCATTCTGAGTTTTCAGTATTGGTTAGGTGGAACTACTGAGAACTTAAAAAACTTCTTGTTAATGATTTCTGAAAAGTATGCAGTTTCAGAGAGCATAAAAGATCAAATAGAGGAATTTAAAATTCAAGACCCTGAAACATTCCCAGATTTAGGAATTTGGCATCCTCTGGCGCCTTGCATGTTTGAAAATCTTAAAGATTATCAAAATTGGGAGAATAATAGGAAAGATATAAATCCTAAAGATGACAAGACTCCAACAATAGGTTTAGTTCTTCAAAGAAGTCATATTGTTACTGGAGATGATGCTCACTACGTTGCCGTTATTCAAGAATTGGAATACAGAGGTGCGAGAGTACTTCCTATCTTCTGTGGGGGTTTAGATTTTTCTAAGCCAGTTAATGAATTCTATTTTGATTCCATAAATAAAGATCAACCTATTGTAGATGGAGTTGTATCTCTTACAGGATTTGCATTGGTTGGTGGGCCAGCAAGACAAGACCATCCTAGAGCTATTGAAGCTCTAAAAAAGCTCAACAGACCCTATATGGTTGCACTTCCACTAGTCTTCCAGACAACACAAGAATGGGAAGAGAGTGATCTAGGTTTACACCCAGTTCAGGTAGCACTTCAGATTGCAATTCCAGAACTTGATGGTGCTATTGAACCTATAATTCTCTCAGGTCGTGATGATGCCACAGGTAAGGCGCATACGCTCCAAGATCGAGTTGATGTAATTGCTGAAAGAGCTATAAAATGGTCAACTTTAAGAGTTAAACAAAGAAAGGACAAAAAATTAGCTATTACAGTATTTAGTTTTCCACCAGACAAAGGAAATGTTGGTACAGCAGCGTACTTAAATGTTTTCGGTTCAATTTATAGAGTTCTCCTTGAAATGAAATCAAAAGGATATCAAATAGATGAACTTCCAAGTAATTCAAAAGAATTAATGGAAAAAGTAATTAACAATCCTGAAGCGATGGATGGCTCCCCAGAGTTAAATATTGCTCATAAGATGTCAGTAAAAGAATACGAAGAGTTCACGCCATATTCACAAAGACTTGAAGAGAATTGGGGTAAACCTCCTGGGAACCTAAATAGTGACGGACAAAACCTTCTTATCTATGGAAAACATTTTGGAAATGTTTTTATAGGAGTTCAACCTACATTCGGTTATGAAGGTGATCCAATGAGGTTACTATATTCAAGAAGTGCAAGTCCTCATCATGGTTTTGCTGCTTATTACACGTATGTAGAAAAAATCTGGGGGGCTGATGCTGTTCTTCATTTTGGAACTCACGGCTCACTTGAATTTATGCCTGGGAAACAGATGGGCATGAGTGAAACTTGCTATCCGGATTCTCTCATTGGATCATTGCCTAATTTGTATTACTATGCCGCGAATAATCCTTCTGAAGCAACAATTGCTAAGAGAAGGGGATATGCTTCAACTATTAGTTATCTGACTCCTCCAGCGGAAAATGCAGGACTCTACAAAGGACTTAAAGAACTAAGTGAACTTGTTGGTTCTTATCAACAATTAAGAGAAAATAGTAGGGGTAGTCAAATTGTTAATGCAATAGTTGAGACTTCTAAACAATGTAACCTTGACAAAGATGTAGAGCTTCCTTCAAAAGACGTAGAAGAACTTTCAATAGATGAAAGAGATTTATTCGTTGGTAATGTCTATAAACAGTTGATGGAAATTGAAAGTAGATTATTACCTTGCGGTCTTCATACTATTGGGGAAGCTCCAACAGCAGAAGAAGCTGTTGCAACACTTGTAAATATTGCATCTTTAGAGAGAGAACAAGAGGGATTAAGATCTCTTCCTGGATTACTCGCAGAATCCATGGGTCTAACTATTGAACAAATTTATGATGGTAATAATAAAGGTGAACTTAAATTTGTAGAGTTAAATGAAAAAATCATAAAGACAGCAAGAGAGTCGATTTTTGCGATGGTCAACTCTTTAAAAATTATTGATGGCAGAGTTTATTTAGAAAAATCACTTCTTTCCAAACTTTTTGATTTACTTAAAGTTTTCGGTCTAAATCTACCTACCCCTTGGCTAAGAGTCTGCAGATTAAATGAATTTAATGAAGTTAATCAGAAAGAACTAAATAAATTATTTGATTACTTACTTTTCTGTCTTGAACAGGTCTGCGCAGACAAAGAAATGGAAAGTCTCATTAAAGCATTGGATGGAAATTATGTTTTACCTGGACCAGGTGGAGATCCCATAAGAAATCCAGGTGTTTTGCCCAGTGGTAAAAATATCCATGCACTTGATCCTCAATCAATCCCAACTACAGCAGCTGTAGCTGCAGCAAAGTCTGTTGTTGACAAATTAATTGAAAGACAAAAGGAAGAGCAAGGGACCTGGCCTGAAACGATAGCATGTGTTTTATGGGGTACTGATAACATCAAAACCTACGGAGAATCACTGGCACAAATCCTATGGTTTGTTGGAGTAAAACCAAAACCAGATTCTGTTGGAAGAATTAACAAACTAGAATTAATCCCTTTAGAGGAATTAGGTAGACCAAGAATAGATGTAGTAGTTAATTGTTCAGGAGTATTTAGAGATCTATTTATCAATCAAATGGCTTTAATAGATCAGGCAGTCAAAATAGCAGCTGAAGCTGATGAACCATTGGAATCTAATTTTGTAAGGAAACATTCACTAGAACAAGCAGAAAAAGAAGGCACTTCTATCAGAGAAGCTTCAGCGAGAGTATTCTCTAATGCAAGTGGAAGTTACAGTTCAAATGTTAATTTAGCCGTAGAAAATTCAACATGGGAGGAAGAAAATGAATTACAAGAAATGTATCTATCACGCAAAACATATGCTTTTAATGCCGATAATCCAGGTGAAATGAATCAAAAAAGAGAGGTATTTGAGTCAGTAATGAAAACAGCAGATGTTACATTTCAAAACCTTGATTCTTCAGAGATTTCATTAACAGATGTAAGTCATTATTTTGATTCGGATCCAACAAAATTGATCAAGACATTAAGAGATGACGGAAAAGAACCAAGTAGCTACATAGCGGATACAACCACTTCTAATGCTCAAGTTAGAACACTTGGAGAAACAATCAGATTAGACTCAAGAACAAAACTTTTAAATCCTAAGTGGTATGAAGGTATGCTCAAATCTGGCTACGAAGGAGTTAGAGAACTTTCTAACAGACTTAATTACACTCTGGGTTGGAGTGCGACAAGTGGTCAAGTAGATAATTTTGTATATGAAGAAACTAATGAAACATTTATAAATGACGAAGAGATGAGGAAAAGATTAATGGATCTTAATCCTAATAGTTTCAGAAGAATTGTTGGAACATTGCTAGAAGTCAATGGCAGGGGATATTGGGAAACCTCAGATGATAATATAGAACAGTTGAAAGAACTTTACCAAGAGGTGGAAGATAAAATCGAAGGCGTTAAAGAATAATAAATTTATTATTTTCTGTAAATCCTATCTGCTACTTTCAGGATTTGATAATTTAGTTTAACGTTGTGAACTCTCACAATGTCAATATTAAATTGAGAACAAAGACAACTTATTGCAAGAGTTCCTATATCCCTTTCTTTTGGATTTTTCTCATTCAAAATTTCTCCTATAAATCTCTTCCTAGAGGCACCTATCAAAATTGGCAAATTCCATTTTTTAAATACATCTATGTTTCTCAAGATTTCCAAATTATGATTAATATCCTTTGAAAACCCTATTCCAGGGTCCACTATTATATTTCTTTCAGATATTTTTTTTTCTAAAGCATTCTTTATTAAATTATCAAGCGAGCCCTTAACTTCACTCAATACATTCTGGTAATTAGATAGTTGGTTCATATTTTGACTATTACCACGACTGTGAGTTATGACGAATGGACAGTTGAATTTTGATGCAACATCTAAAATTTTTATATCTCTTCTTCCTCCCGTGACATCATTTATCCAATTAGCCCCATTTAAAAGAGCTTCGTAAGCTACTTCAGAATTAAAAGTATCAATAGAAATTAAAACATCTGGGTATTCAGATTTTATTAATTTTAGATATGGGATCAATCTCTTTATTTCTATACTAGATCCAACTTCTTCAGCCCCAGGTCTCGTACTTTGAGCACCAAGATCAATAACATCAACACCATTACTCAAGAAATGATTTACTTGATCTAAAACTTTTTTTGAAGAGTTTAAATCCCCACCATCACTAAATGAATCAGGAGTTAAATTAATAACTCCCATAATTGAAGTTTTTTGGCCCCAGCCTTTTGGCCATGGATTTTTCTTATTTATAATTTGCAATTCTCGCAAAACTATTCGGATCTAATGAAGCTCCTCCAACTAACACCCCATCTATATCACTCATTGACATGATTTCGTCAATATTATTAGGTTTAACAGATCCTCCATATTGAATAATTAAATCATCAAAACCTATTAATTTCCTAATCAAAGAACATATTTTATTAGCGTCTTCTGCCTCACACGTTTTACCAGTGCCAATAGCCCATATTGGTTCGTAGGCAACAATTAAATTAGATGGATCTGTATTTTCTAATCCTTGTTCAACCTGTCTAGTAATAACTCTATCAGCTTCTCCTCTCTCTCTTTGTTCTAAAGTTTCTCCTACACAAACTATTGGAGTAAGTCCACTAGATTGAGCAAAAACTGCTCTTTTATTAATTTGTTCATCACTTTCACTAAAATATTTTCTTGGTTCACTATGTCCAACGATTGCATATGAGACCCCATGTTCAAGAAGCATTTTTGGAGATATTTCTGCAGTAAATGCTCCTTTATCTTCCCAATGAATATTTTGACTAGAAATATCTAAATAATCAAAATCAGAATGATCAGAAAAAGTTGAAATAGCTGTAAAAGGTGGAGCAATAACAACTTTACGATCGTCTTTTATGTTTTTTATTAATGGAATAAACTCTTCTAAATATGATTTAGCTTCAGCACAAGTCATGTGCATTTTCCAATTACCAGCAATTACAGATTTTCTCAAAATACTATCTCCAAGAAAAATATACTAATACAAAGTGAGTTGAATAAGCTAACTATTCAAAAATTAATTCATTTTTTAGAAATATTACTTTGTCACCTTTGTTTAACTTCCTTCCTCTCCTAGTCTCAATTACACCATTAACCTTAACAGAACCAGATTTAATAAAAATTTTTGCTTCGCCACCAGAAGATACCAAATTTTTCCATTTTAAGAATTGATCCAATTTCATTGTTTTTTATACCTAAAGATATTGATAAAGTAGGATAAATAATTAAATATATAATATCTTGAGACTAATACCACCAGTCAGACAATATTCAAATAGGTTTATCAAGGGTTTTATATGCATGCTTATTTACGTAGCTTGTTGGCCTTTATTAGCTTATTTAGCTGGAAACTTAATCCCTGCAATTGGCTCAGGTGATCTCTCAAAAGTTTCTAGCATAATAATTAAGTCTTTATTTGTATTTTTAGTTCAGAAAACTGCTCAATTTGGACAGGATGTATTCATAGCAAAACCATCTTTAGAAATTAGTGAAGTGATGAGAGGAAATTTATTTAGCAGAATTCAAAAAATAAAGATGAATTCTGTTGAAAATATTTCAGCCGGGGACATCACATATAGACTTACAGAAGATGCAGACAGGGTAAGCGAAGTTATTTATAAAACAGCTCAAGATACTATTCCATGTACTTTACAATTGTTAGCGGTAATAATATATATGTTTTATTTAGACTGGTCACTAACTGTATCAACTTTCGTTTTAGCACCATTGATTATTCTTTCAGTTAACAGTTTTGGAAGAAGAGTTTTAATAGCATCAGAAAAAAGTCAAGAATCAACAAGTAATTTAGCAGGTTTAATAGGTGAATCTATTAATGGAATGTCCACGATAAGATCTTTTGCTGCAGAAAATTGGATTGAGAAAAGATTTTATAAAAGATTAAGTACAAATAAAAAAGCAAAATATAAAACATTAAAACTTCTTGCATTTCAACATCCAGTTGTTGGATTTGTTGAAGCATTTGGAATATTAGCAATATTAGGTTTAGGAGCCGCAAGAATTAATCTAGGCCTTCTAACAAGCGAAGAATTTAGTAGTTTTTTTGCAGCAATATTAATGCTTATTGATCCAATAAGCCATATAAGTACAAATTTTAATGACTATAAACAGGCAGAAGCTTCAATAAAAAGGTTGAAAAACATAAATCAAGAACCTGTCGAAGATGATAGGGAAAGTTTACGAAGGATATCCAATTTGGAAGGCAAAATAAGTTTCAAGAAAGTAAATTTCGCTTACAAAAAAGATAATCAAGTACTTAAAAATATCAATTTAGAAATTAAAAGAGGTGAAGTCACAGCATTTGTTGGAGCTTCAGGAGCTGGTAAAAGTACATTGTTGGCTTTGATATTAAAGTTTATAACTCCAAATAATGGAGACATTTTTATAGATGATAAAAATCTCAAAATATTAAATACAAAAGATATTAGAAAAAACATTGCATTAGTACAACAACAGCCTTTTTTATTTTCAGGAACAATTATTGATGTAATAAGAATGGGCAGAAATTTCACTAAAGAAGAAGTTATAGAATCAGCAAGAAAAGCAAACGCTCACAACTTCATTCAAAAGCTTCCTGAGAAATATGAAACTGAGATAACTGAAAGAGGATTAAATTTCTCAGGCGGTCAGATCCAGAGGATAGCAATTGCAAGAGCAATACTTGGGAACCCATCAATTCTTCTTTTAGATGAGGCCACAAGTGCGTTAGATGCAGAATCAGAATCTGAAGTACAAAAAGGACTTAATAGAGCTATGAAAGATAGAACAGTTATTGTAATTGCTCATAGATTAGCCACTACTCAAGAGGCCAATAAAATAGTTGTTTTCGATAAAGGTGAAATTATTGAAGTCGGGAAACACATTGATTTAATAAATAAACCTGGAATTTATAAAGAATTATGTGAAAAACAATTTATTAAAAAATTATAGTTCTATTTTATTTATTAAAAAAGTAAATCCATGAGCGAAAACACAAATGATTCTGCAAATCCAGTTTTAACCTTTGAAGGAAAAAAATATTTAATAAATGAACTTTCTAATGAAATAAAAGAATCCATAAAAGTACTACAAATTGCGGAGACACAATTTAAAATGCATCAAGATACTCTCAAATTACTTTCAATTAGTCGAGACTCTTTAGTTAATCAGTTAAGAGAAAAACTAAAAAACTTAGAGTAAAATTTTAATAATTATGGATTTCTTGAAGAGAGTAAGTATCAATTTTATTGCATTGCAAAGCTTTGATCGCCTTAATGGCAGCTTTTGCTCCAGGAATAGTTGTAAAAGTTGGAATATTATATTCTAAAGCAGCACGTCTTAAATAAGCATCATCATGAAAAGCCTGTGAGCCAATTGGTGTATTAATTATTAATTGAACAAGTCCCGAACGAATTAGGTCCTCAATATTTGGTCTTCCTTCATGAACTTTTAGCACTTCTTCAACTTGAATTCCTAAATTCACCAAATATGCAGCTGTACCTTTTGTTGCGATTATTTTAAATCCTAAAATCAAAAGTTCTCTGGCAACTTCCTCAAGATTTTTTTTATCTAAATCATTAGTAGATAAAAAAGCAACTCCTTCTGAAGGAACACCATTGCCTGCTGCCAATTCCGACTTGGCATAAGCAATTCCAAAATCTTTAGCTAAACCCATTACTTCTCCAGTAGATTTCATTTCAGGGCCAAGTAATGTATCAGACCCAGGAAATCTTTTAAAAGGTAAAACGGCCTCTTTTACTGCCTGATATTTTGGAGAAAATTCTTCTGTGAAATTAAGATCTTCTAATGTAAAACCTTGCATTAACTGAGTAGCTAATTTTGCAACTGGTTTACCTATGGCTTTTGAAACAAATGGAACTGTCCTGGATGCTCTTGGATTTGCTTCGAGAATAAATAATTTATTCTCTTTATTATTTGTATTTATTACTGCAAATTGCAAATTAATTAAACCAACAACATTTAATCTTTGTGAAATTAATTTAGTCCAGTTCCTTACATTTTCTATTGTGGATGTTGAAAGAGAAATGGATGGTAAGCAACAAGCTGAATCTCCTGAATGAATTCCTGCAGGTTCCACATGTTCCATTAGGCCAGCAATTACAACCGAACCCTCTGAATCGCATAAAGCATCAACATCTATCTCAATTGCATTATTCAAATATTGATCAAGAAGGATTGGATGATCAGGTGATACCTTAACTGCTTCAGAAATGTATCTCGATAATTCATTCTTATCTTTAACAATTTCCATTGCCCTTCCACCTAAAACATAGGAAGGTCTTACAACTAAGGGGAATCCTATATTTTTTGCTACTATTTCTGCTTCATTTTGATTACGTGCAATACCGTTTAGAGGTTGTCTAATACTTAATTCTTCAAGAATTTTTGTAAATTCCTCTCTATCTTCTGCTAAATCGATAGATATTGGAGAAGTCCCTAGAATTTTTGATCCAGTTCTGATCCCATCATTAGATTTAAGCCATTCAAATAAAGGTAATGATAATTTCAGTGGAGTTTGACCTCCAAATTGAACAATCAAACCATAAGGATTTTCAGCTTCTATTATGTTAAGCACATCCTCCAAAGTCACAGGCTCAAAATATAAAATATCGCTAGTATCATAATCTGTTGATACAGTTTCAGGATTACTATTTACCATTATTGTTTTATAACCATTTGTAGAAGCTTGATATGATGCATGACAACAACAGTAATCAAATTCTATTCCCTGACCAATTCTGTTTGGACCTCCTCCTAAAATCATAATTTTTTTTGATTTACTATTTTTTGAAATCTCGCTATCAAAAATTTGAGAATTAAAATTAATGAAAGATTCTTCGTAAGTTGAATAATGATAGGGAGTTGAGGATGAGAATTCTGCTGAACAAGTATCAACAGTTTTATAAATTGGAATTATATTAAGTTTTTTCCTATATCTTCTTACTTCAAAAAACTCAGAATTAGTTAACTTTGCTATCTGTTGATCTGAAAAGCCTAATTGTTTAGCATGTAACATCAAATCCCTATCAAGAGTATAAAGTTCCTTCTCTTTCAAAAAATCATTTTCAAAATTAAAAATATTACGTAATTTTTCGATAAACCATAAATCTATATTTGTAACTTCTTGAATATAATTATTAGTCTTTCCAAGCTGCATAGCTTTTTTAATTAGGAGAATTCTTTCAGATGTAGGGTTTCTTAAACTTTTTTTAATTTGACTCTCATCTTTAAATTCATCTTGTGAATCACATTCCCATCCAAAAACACCTACTTCTAATGACCTTAATGCTTTCTGAAATGATTCTTCAAAAGAACGACCTATTGCCATTGACTCACCGACAGATTTCATAGCAGTGCTTAAAGTATTAGATGAGCCTTTAAACTTTTCAAAAGCAAATCTTGGAATCTTAGTAACTACATAATCAATTGATGGCTCAAAACATGCAGGTGTTTTTTTTGTAATGTCATTAATAATCTCATCAAGTGTATAGCCAACAGATAATAAAGCTGCAATCTTAGCTATGGGAAATCCAGTTGCTTTACTTGCCAAAGCAGAGGATCTACTTACACGAGGATTCATTTCTATAACAATTACTTCTCCATTAGATGGATTTATTGCAAATTGAATATTACTCCCTCCTGTTTCAACTCCCACTTCTCTAATAATCTTCAATGACAAATCCCGCAACCTCTGATACTCCTTATCTGTTAAGGTCTGTGCAGGAGCTACGGTAATCGAATCTCCAGTGTGGACACCCATTGGGTCTAAATTTTCAATACTGCAAACTATTACCACATTGTCAGCAGTATCTCTCATTACCTCTAGTTCAAACTCCTTCCATCCAATGAGTGATTTTTCAATTAAAATTTGGTTACTTGGACTTTCCTCTAAACCTGATTTACACAACTCGGCAAATTCTTCAAGGTTAAAAGCAATTCCACCCCCTACTCCACCTAAAGTAAACGCAGGCCTTATTATAAGAGGATAAGAACTAATTTTTTTTGATACCTCCATAGCTTCATCTAGGTTAGATGCAATACCAGATGGACAAACATTTACATTTATTTTCTCCATCGATTCTTTAAATAATTTCCTATCTTCAGCTTTATTAATAGCTCTTAAATCAGCTCCAATTAATTCAATATTATTTTGTCCTAAAAAATCTGACTCTGATAATTTAACCGCAAGATTTAAAGCGGTTTGGCCTCCCATAGTGGGGAGTATCGCATCGGGTTTTTCTCTTAGAATTATCTGAGAAACTATCTCAGGAGTTAATGGTTCAATATATGTTTTACTTGCGATATCAGGATCAGTCATTATTGATGCTGGATTTGAATTTATCAAGACAATTTCATAACCAGCATTTCTTAATGCTTTGCAAGCTTGAGTACCAGAGTAATCAAATTCGCATGCTTGCCCAATAACAATCGGTCCCGAACCTAGAATAAGAATTTTTTTAAGATCACCTCTTTGAGGCATAATTTAAACGTTCATCTATCTCATGCTACTTATAAATCTTTAGATGTTAATCAAGTTACTTGAAAAGCAACATTTGTTTCTATAGTATTGAAAGAAATTAATTTTTTATGAGCGAACTTCAGCGACTTAAAAGTTTGTTGCCTCCAGAGAATGAAAGTTGGGTATTTGTTGAAGCTGCTGCGGCTATAGATCCACCTTTAATAACACTTGAGGAAATCGGTCGTGACGAAGTAGAAATTCAAATAGATTTAGATGAATGGGATAACTTTGCTATTGACCACAGAAATTTATTATTTTGGCACGAGGTTGGTAAAATTCAGAATGACACAATTCCCAGAGATGGTTGGGAAATGGCGGCTCTCGCCATAGGACTTGGAGGGGCTATAGGAGAGTTGTGGGTACAAGATGGTTTACTTTTATTACTTGCTCTTGGTTTATCAAGCTTTGCAGGCTATAGATTATATTTAAAAAATAATTCTGAAAAAAAACTTCAAGATGCTATTTATGCAGATGAAAGAGCTATAGATCTTGCTTGTAGATTTGGTTACAGCATTCCAAACGCTTATAAAAGTCTTGGAGGAGCTTTAAAGGAGTTAATAGATAAAACACGAAAAAAGAAAAAAAGAAGTTTCTTTGAAGACAGATTAGATGCCTTAAGAAAAAGTGCAGAAAAAGCAAGATCAGAATTATCTCAGCAAGAAGGTTCAGAAAAATCAGTTTCAAGCGAAAATGTTTATGGACAATAAAAGTTTGGTTTTAATGGCAGCTAAAGCATGTGATGAAAAAAAGGCAAAAGATATAAAACTTATAAAAATTGACAAAGTATCTTTTATAAGTGAATGGATTTTGATTGCAGAAGGATTATCTGATGTACAAGTCAGATCTATAACTAACTCTGTAGAGGGAGAACTTAGAGATAAGGCTAAAATTGAACCGATACGAAAAGAAGGGGTTAACGAAGCGAAATGGGCTTTACTTGATTATGGTGATTTGATAGTAAATATTTTTCAGCCAGAAATAAGAAAATATTATGACCTTGAATCGTTTTGGAGTAATGGAGATAATCTTATATTTCCATAATATATTTCATGAACGAATTTAAGTGTCCTGTCCCTAGAGAGCAACAACCCACAAATGAATTCATAGAATTATCAAAATCTAAAATTTTTTCTTGGCCAAAAACAAAAAAGTCACTAATTCTTATTTTGCTAAAATTCTGGGTAGGAGCTTTTGTTTTATTTCTTGTCATATCTTCAGGAAGTGTATATTTTAAAACATCCCCTTTAAGGTATATTCTATTAAGCTTTTTTAGCAGCTTATCGATACCTCTTTTAATTTCAATAAGATTATATTTAGGCTGGAATCATATATTTAATAGATTAATATCTGAAAAAGTAGAATACGAAGAATCTGGTTGGTATGACGGACAAGTATGGAAAAAGCCAATTGTTTTAAAAGAAAAAGAATCACTAATTGCCTCAATTGAGGTAAAGCCAATTTTAAAAAATTTAATTCAAATTTTTTCTATTATTTCTGTCTTAGCCTTGTCTGGTATTTTGATTTTTCAATATAACAATTTCTAAATGAGTTCTAATTTCAAAAACCTCTACACCTCTAACAATCCTCCCTTACAAGCAACCTTAATTCGAGGATCCAATATTGAGTCGATCCATAAAATTCATGCTGTTATTACTGATAAAAAAGGGAGGGTTTTAATGTGCGCAGGAAATCCAGAATATAAAAGTTTCATTAGGTCAGCACTAAAACCTTTTCAAGCAATACCCTTCGTTAGTAGTGGAGCTGCATCAAAAATCAATAATGAATCAAAATCAATTGCTTTGGCATGCGGTTCACATAGTGGATCAAAACTTCATTCAAGGGAAGCATTCAAAATTTTATGGGAATATGACATTGACATTAATAATCTTAAATGTCCAAAATCTAAGACAAGTCCATTAGAACATAATTGTTCGGGGAAACATGCTGCTTTTTTGGCTACATGCAAAAAAATGAATTGGCCATTAGATACTTACTTAAAGGGGGATCATCCTCTTCAAAAAGAAATATTCAGAATTGTTGCTGAATTACTTGAAATCCCGTCATCTGAAATAAATGCAGAACGTGATGATTGTGGTGCCCCTACTCTTTATTTAAAATTATTAGAAATGTCGAGGTTATATTCACTTCTGAGCAGTTCCGAAAATGCTGAATTAGAACAAATCAGTAGATCAATGATAATAAATCCAACAATGATAAGTGATAACAATAAATTTGATACAGAAATAATTAAAGCTTCTCATGGGAATGTTATAGGTAAAGGTGGAGCCGAGGGAATACAGTGTCTATGTAAAGTAAATGAAGGGATAGGTTTAGCTTTAAAAGTAGAAGACGGTTCAAAAAGAGCAAAGCATGCTGTTAGTCTTCACTTACTAAAACAGTTAGAGTGGATTTCTGACTTAAGAATTCAAGACATCGAAGAAAAGGTGTTTAATTTTTCAGAAGGGGTTCGACTTGAAGTTAAAGGTAAAGTAAAATTCCAAGAATCCTAAAAAACAGGAAAAATACCCCTTTCAGATGTATGCTATGTATATATCGCGGGGTAGAGCAGTCTGGTAGCTCGTCGGGCTCATAACCCGAAGGTCGGAAGTTCAAATCTCCCCCCCGCCACCATTTAAAAGCAGCTTCGCAGCTGCTTTTATAGTATTTGCAATAGTTATAGCAATTATAAAAATACAATAGAAACGAAGGTTTATATCGCGCAAAAAAAGAGCTTATTAGAAATTATTTAAAATCCTTTTGAATTGAGAATTTCAGGTCAACTCTAACTATTAGACCAATAATGATAAAAAATATTCCAATGTATGAGTTCAAAGATAGATCCAAAATTTTGAGTTTTATTTTTAACTAGATATTAGCTCACAAATCATTTCTATTAAACATGCCAATAACAAAAGAATTTAAATAAATCTAAATGTTGGCGATGTTCACATTGAATAAATAATTTAATAAAGTAGGGTTAAATCTATCTAGTTTAGAAAAATTATATGCAGAATTTGCTACAGCGTGATTTAGGTTCAAGCTTGTTATCACTAGCTGTCATCCTAGGATGGTTAGGACTATTTTTTGTATTCTTGAGAATATTAACAATTTCAATAAAAAGAATTTTTGAAGCGATTTTCAAAAAATCATAAATATTGTAATAAATCAATAATTCTGAATTAATCGCAAAAATCCTTTATCACTAAGTATAATAACCTAAAAAATGTCAATTTTAGATAAGGTAAAGATAGGAAATTCTGTTCAGGTAAACCTAGAACTATCTAAGGATAGACTTACCAAAGAAACTATTGATGCGATAAATGTTTCTTCCTTGGGAAAGATAAGTGATTTTAGAATAACTGATGGCAAAGGCATTGGAGTTGTCTTGCTATTATCTAATGGGAAAGAACAATGGTTTTTTGAGGATGAAATTGATCTTCTCGACAAAAATGGTAATGTAATTAAAAAAAATAATGATAAAAAAGAGAATAGTAATTTTATATTTGATTTTTTAAGAGGATTAAATTATGAAAATAAAAATAAGGTAAGCGAGTTACTTAATCCAATTAACTTTTTTATCTGGCTGGGTGTATCGTTTAAAGATATTTTTTAAATTGGTTAAAAAATTTTCTAAAATAAAAATAATTTAACAATTAATTTAAATATAAAATATCAGTAATTAAAAATTTAAATGGTACAAAATATTATCGATGTAAGGAATTTATCTAAGTCATTTGATATTTCTTCCAAAGAACCAGGCTTAAAAGGAACAATTAAACATTTTTTTAGAAGAGAAACAAAAAGTTTAAAAGTTATAAAAAATATAAGTTTTGAAATTAAAGAAGGAGAAATAGTAGGTTTTCTAGGTGCTAATGGAGCTGGGAAAACAACAATATTAAAAATGCTTTGTGGCTTAATTTATCCAAGTGAAGGTTCGATTTTGGTTTCAGGCTACCTACCTTTCAGGAGGAAAGAAAATTTCCTAAAGAATATCACCTTAATAATGGGACAAAAGCAACAGCTTATATGGGATCTTCCACCAATTGAATCATTCTATTTGAATGCATCAATATATGACTTAGATAAGTTCGAAGCTAAAAAGAGAATAAAAAAACTATCGGAAATGCTTGAAATTGATGAAGAGCTATTCATACCTGTTAGAAAACTTTCACTAGGTCAACGAATGAAATCAGAATTACTAGCAGCTTTGATACATGAACCAAATATACTATTTTTAGACGAGCCGACACTTGGATTAGATGTTAATGCACAGAGAAATTTAAGAAAATTCCTTCAAAAATATAATAAGGAAACTAATGCAACGATATGCCTAACCAGTCATTACATGAAAGATATTACATCGCTATGCAAGAGAGTTATATGTGTGCACGAAGGGGCGATATCCTATGATGGGAAACTTGACCTATTATTAAAAAAACTTTCTCCTGTTAAAGAAATATTAATAGTTTGTCGCTCAGAAGAGGATGCAATTAAATTAGAAAATTCCGGTTTTACTGTTAAAAATAAAATAAAGAATGAAATCACTATAAAAATTGAAAACAACTCTATTACATCTTCACTAAAGTCTATCCTAAATAATTTTGATATTGAAGACCTTTTTATAAATGAACCACCTATAGATGAAGTTATTGGGAAGGTATTAATCAAAAAAGAATATGATATCTAATCTGATTAACCGTAAAATATTCACCTTATTAAAAGTCCAATATTCAAACATGTTGGAATATAGGGTAGAAATTGCATTATGGGCAATTTCAGGGATTATTCCTTTTTTTATGTTAAACATTTGGACAAATAACAATCTAAATGAATCCATAAACATTAGTGATATTTTGCTTTCTAGGTATTTCTTATGTGCTTTTTTTGTAAGACAGTTTTCTGTAGTTTGGGTTGTATTTAGTTTTGAAGAGGATTCTCTAATGGGGAAAGTATCTCCATATTTAATCCAACCTTTAAATCCATTTTTCAGATATTTTGCACAACATCTTGCTGAACAAATAACAAGATTTCCTTTCGCTCTAATAATAGCTTTTTTCTTTTTTATTTTTAATCCAGAAAGTATATGGATACCGAATTTAGGTATTTTACTTTTATCAATAGTATCTACTTTCTTATCCTTCTTGATTCAATTTTTAATTCAGTCAATTGTTGCATGTCTATGTTTCTGGACAGAGAAAGCATCATCGATAGAAAGATTGTTATTTATTCCAACTTTATTTCTCTCAGGACTTTTAGCACCAGTAGTTTCATTTCCCGCATTTGTTAAATCTTGGATTTATTTGACTCCTTTTCCATATCTAATTGATTTCCCTGCAAACTTACTGTCAGGTAATGAAACAAATATTAGTGGAGGCTTAGGTATGCAAATTCTATGGATTTTCTTACTTTTCCCATTATTTAAGAAAATCTGGTCCGAAGGAACGAAAAAATATACAGCAATGGGGTCATGAATTTAAGAAAATATCTAAAAGTTTATAAAAAATTCTTACATACTTCTTTAGCTTCTGAATTGGAGTATAAGGCAAATATATTAGTTGATTTAATTACTGCAATTTTAAGTTTAGTAGGGAGTATTTTTCTATTATCTATTTTCTTTCAAAATAGTGGATATATTGGAGGGTGGAAATTTGAACAGGCACTAATAATCCAAGCTATTTATACGATTTTGAATGGAATAACAAACACATGGTTCAATCCTAATCTTACAGAAATAGTTAAACATATAAGAGAAGGAACATTAGACTTCGTACTTTTAAAACCTATTGATAGTCAATTCTTTATTTCATTAAAAAAATTAAATCCATCTGGATTTTTAGAAATAATGGTTGGAATTTTCTTGTTGTTCTTCTGCATAAGAATAAATCAAATCAATTTAAATTTAAGTTTTTTGACCTTATCCTTTATTACGATAAGCTGCTCGATATGTATTTTATATAGCCTATGGTTTTTTATCTCAACTACTACTATTTGGTTTGTTAAGACTTGGAATGCAATAGAAGTATTAAGATCATTCCTTTATATTGGAAGATTTCCTCTAAATTCATTTTCATTTTCTTTAAGAATTTTTTTTAGTGTTTTCATTCCTATTGCTTTTATAACTACAATTCCTTCTGAAGTTTTTCTAGGACTTTCTCAATTGTGGAAAATATTGCTTGAAGTCATTGTTGCTTCAGTATTTCTTATAACTTCAAGAAAGTTCTGGTTATTTGCATTAAAGTTCTATTCATCAGCATCTAGCTAACTAATATTTAATAACCTCCCTGCAAAATTCCCAAATTTGTTGTTTACTTTTCAGATTTGAAAGCCTAGATAATTTCTTAAAATGAGGTTTAGATTTTTCAACAGATAAAAGCCTACAACTGTAGTGAATTTGATGATTTCTAGATATGGTTCCTAATTTGAGTGCAACATCACAAAGGATTATTATTAAAGTGATAAAAAAAAATATACCAAAAAATTGTGCAATTGATTTTGAATAATTTTCATTTTCAGTTTTTAATTCAAACCTCATTACTTAACTATATGCTGAGGGCACTTAATTGCAGCAATAGCAACAGCCGCAACTTTAAAATTTTCTGACTTCTCAATAACCTTTTTAACCTCTAATGGTCCAAATTTATTACTTGCATCACTGTAGGAAAGAAGTAAAGATTTATAGTTATCATGTCCTAGATTTCTATACTCACAAAAATTATCCCCAACATAATTTAAAAGAGTTAGTAATGTTAATTCAATCATATAAGCTTTTTGCTAGCAAAGTTATTACGAATGATACTGTGCAGGACATTTTTAACAAGTAGAATTACCCAAAAATATTTGAAAACATAAAATAGGTTTTTTACTCATAAACTTAAAAAATTACAAATTTTTTTAAAATTTGAAATGTATGTATAAGAAAATCATCAAAGCACTATCTGTAGTGTATGATGCTCATAACTTTTGCGCTACAGATAGGGGGTTGCATTTTTTAAGAAATTGGTTTAAAAATAAGATTCCCCATCACCTGGCCACACAAAAATGTGAGGCCTTTTTTTTTAGTTTTTTAAAATAAGGTTTTCTAAAAGTATTATTTGGTAAAACTAGTTATTCTTTACCTCCAATTATAGTAAATAAAGATAAGAAAAAATTTATTTTGTTAACCATTACACTAGTTTTAGAATTTTTTACCACAAGTTTATTGATATTCTCAATTAATTTATAAAAACATTTTTATGGATCTAAAAAATAAGCTAATACCAACCAAAATACAAACTGTTGTGAAAGTTTTTTTGATAAGTATATTTCCATTTAATTTTGATAAGTGAGCCCCGAAATACCCACCTGTAAAAGAACCAATTATTAAAAGTATTAACATATTTGAAGGAACTGATCCTATTTTTGCCAAAAAAACGGCTCCGATAAAATTCCAAAAAATCCCAACAGTAAAGAATGTCAAACTTATAGCTCGAAGAAAATCCATTCCAAAAGTTTTTATTAAAAGTACTGTTACAAACAGTCCAGTACCTGAGGATATAGAACCATTCAAAATCCCTATAAGGAAAATAAAAATTATAAATCTAATTTTATGAACTAAATTAAGCTTATTTTCACTCGATGACAAACCCAAATCTGGTTTAAGGAACGAATAAAAAGCCAATAATATAGAAATAATTCCTAAAATTAAGTACAAATACTTCTCTGATATAAATTCAACTATAGAAGACCCTAAAATCACTCCTGGAATTCCAAAAATTAAAATTTGCCAGGCAACACCTATATCATTACCTAAAGATCTGTAATTTCTTAAAGAACCTCCTATTCCTAGTGCTACTGTTGCTAATTTATGACTAGCCAAAGCCTGATAATAAGGAACACCAGATAAAATCAATGCTGGCAATTGTAGTAAACCTGCTCCTCCACCTGAAATTGCTGAGAACGTATTAGAAAAAAATGATATCAAAAAGATGTAAATACTTTTAAATAAAGAATGATCAGAACTACCTAATAATGTTGTTAATAAATAAAGCATTAACTATAAATTGCCAGTGTTTTAATAAGTAAAGATATTATTTGTATGAGAAACATTTGACTTATAAAGTCTCATCTTATCTTTTTCAATCATAGTTTAAAAAAAACTGCTATTATCAAAAAAATCATCAAGAATATTATGCATAAACAAGATGCAATTTACCTTGATCAGTTTTGTCCTAAGATAAGTAATAAAAATTGGAGGGAGTCACTTAATAAAGTTACTAACTATAAATGTATCTATTGCGGTAAACCATCAGAATCACTTGACCACCTTCACCCGATGTCAAAAGGGGGCGTTAGTAGTACAAGTAATTGCGTGCCATGTTGTTTGTCATGTAATGGAAAGAAATCAGATTCAGAAGTTCTTAGTTGGTACAGAAAACAAAATTTTTATGATCCTCGAAGGGCTATGGCGATACGAGCATGGTTTAATCATGATTTAAAACTGGCGTCAGTTCTTTTAAACTACTTAAAGAAAAAATGAAATAATAAATTGATTGAGATTCGAAAAAATATTTTTGTATATTGTTGAAAAGGTTCTTCCATTTTAGTAAATAATGAATTTTCATTTAAATTATTCTTTCAATTTCTGAATCTATTTTATTGCTCCTGAAAAGCGAAATATTAGAATAGTCATCTTTCCACATTATTGGCGAATCTATAACCTTTCTCTCTGGTGACTTTACTGAAAAAATCAATCCAAATACAAAAAGAATAGTAATCAAAATGATTGTCATTACTAATTTGTCTGAAATATTGTTCATAAACGTAATTTATCTAGAAAAATTTTTGGCAGGAGTAGTTTTTTCGTAAATTTCTAGAAAATATGATTTAAAGTAATTAACACCATCCTTTCCAATCAATCCAAATGACGGTCCACAATTATTTACTACTTTTAATGAAATTTGGTTGGCCAAGTCACTTTTCTCAATCCATTTTTTCTGTGGATTATAAGAAAAAGATATAATGTTTTCAGTTTTTATAATAGCTGATTTCATTGCTTCATCTTTAGAAAAACCATTTTGTATAGCATTGCAATATTTCTTAGAAAAATTATTAGAGATCCTATTTTGTAGCAAACTAACACTAGGATCGGACGTATCAAAAGCTAAACCTATTGCAGGTTTTAATTGAAAATTTATAAATAAAAGTAAACCAAAAAAGAATTTTAACAACAGCTATTGATCAATACTTTCTAAATAATACAGTAGTGTTTTAAAATTGTCTTTTACATTAAATCTGATAATTATATAAAGCAAATTAAATTTCAATTTATTAAAAATTATAAGTATTGCGATAAGTTCAGTAATAATGGTCAGAGGTTTATTTGACTACTTATATGTACGAATCATTGATGACATTGCTATTTTTTCCTGACTGGACGAATGGACTACCTTCAGATTTCTTTATTCTTCATTTTTTTGTAGGAGCTGTGATTTTTCCATTCAACATGATTCATGCTAGAGCAAGAAAAATTGACAGTCAAAACCCACAGGAAGCATCTAATGGGTATAAAAATTCAGACAATGCAACATTTTTTGGTTACGAAGAAATCAATTAGATTTCCACAAAATTTCTTTGAGGAATTACTAATTGATGATAATTTCCCTAAATAGAGCTTTAGATCTTAAAATTTTTAGCCCCAGCGAACCTATAGGAATATTGATTATTTTTTTAGGATTAATATTTACTAGTATGATTTTCTATATTATTTATGCAGTAAGTACTAATAAAGAATCACTAGAAGATAGAAAAATAAGAACTAAAAAGGAATACCTGCAAAAGGAGAAAATAGGGAAATTATTTCCTAAGAAAAAATAAATTTAATTATTTTATTGCTATAAAGGTATTCATTTATACTATTAATGATCAAATCAGTAGGATCCAAAAACATAAGTTTAAGCTCTTTGAAATCAAACATTGTTCTCAAAGACTCATATTAACAACAAATTCTTTTTAACGAGGTGTTTATATTGTTAATTGCGCAGTAAAGTTATTTTCATATCAAGTAAAAAATGTTAAAAATGGAAAAATAATTCTAAATTTTGGAGAATTCACCTCAATATCTGTTTCTTGCTAGTGGAGTAAATAATGGAGAAGGGTTTTGGATTGTGGGAATAAAAAATTGCGATGAAAATATCCTTGAGGATGAAAATCTTTTAGATTGCCATAGAAAAGAATTAATGGGTAGTGAATCAGCAAAAAATATTCTTTTAGCTATTAATTTAAACGTAAATAATTTATTAAATGAACTAAGGAACAAAAATTATTTAATTGAAAGACCTTCGATAGGAATTTCATTTGATATACCTTTAGAAATATTAGAAAATATTTTTGATTTTTGGTTAGATATTTATAAAAATCAAGAAGCCTGGGAAGCTTGTCTAGGTCTTCTTAAAGTTAGAAAAAGGATTCCTTTAACAAACCTAATAGAAAGTGAGAGTTTAAAGGGTAACACTAAAAAATGGGCTATAAAAATAGAAACCTTGCATACTTATGTTCCTTCTTCACTCAGAATTGAAAAATTAAACGATCCAATGTGGGAATAATTTTATCTTTAAATACTCAAAATATTTACTTCGATGGATATTTAAGTAAAAATAAAATAACTAATAATTAAAAATGAATAAACCATATTCTTTTAGTATCGATCAAATGAACGGGATTGTAGAGGATACATACGCCAAGATAATAAATGAATGTGAAAATTTAAAAAAAAATACTAATTGTCCAAATGAGCAAGTAGTAGCACTTTTAAGTATAGTTGCTTCAAATTACGCTACTACAACTGTAAAAAAAGAAAAATAAGATGATAAGTTATTTTACTTGGAGCGAATTTGATAAAAGCGTAGAACAAATAGCTAATAAATGTAAGTTTAAGGAGTTTTCTGGAATATATGGAGTTCCTCGTGGGGGATTATGTCTTGCTGTAGCACTAAGCCATAAATTAAAAATTGAATTAATTTCAGAACCACTAAAAAATTCACTAATAGTAGATGATGTTTATGAAACTGGTCTTACATTAACGACCTTCAAGGATATTGAAGGAGCAATGTTTTTTGTGCTATTTAGTAAACTCAAACCTACATGGTGGAATACAGTTTTTATATCTAAAAAAAGCCAATGGATTGTATTCCCTTGGGAAAATACTTTAAACTCAAAAAGTGACCGCGAAGAGTACATTAAAAAAAGAGGTTTAAGTTGAGAAAAAAATTATATTTGGCAAATCCATATGGATTTTCAAAACAAACTAAAACTCTCTTAAATGAATTTATTGAAATCTTCAATGATTTAAATGTAGAAGTATTTGAACCTTTTGAGAGAGCAAAGCCATTAACAAAACAAGAAAGTGAATGGGCATATGAAGTTGCAAGTAGTAATTTTAATGATTTAAAAGAATGTGATTGTATATTTGCGATTGTTAATGGAAATCCTCCAGATGAAGGGGTAATGATTGAATTGGGTATTGCAATTGCATTAAAAAAGGAAATCTTTTTATTCAGGGATGATTTTAGAAATTGTTCTGATAGCGATCAATACCCATTAAATCTAATGTTATTTCTTGGACTGCCTAAAGATAATTGGGAAAATTATTATTTTGAATCATTACAAGATATAAAAAGTAATAAAAAAAGATTTGTGGTGTGGGCAAAAAATTAGCTAAACAAACCATTAACCCTTAAGTATCAGTTTTCAGTTTATATTTATCTGGTAAGGTGCTAGAATACAATTTATTTAGAAAATTTTGACACAAGTTACAGTTGGAGAGAACGAAGGAATAGAGTCTGCCCTTAGAAGATTTAAGAGGCAAGTATCTAAATCGGGAATTTTTGCAGATTTAAAAAGACTCAGGCATCACGAAACCCCTATTGAAAAATACAAAAGAAAATTGCAACAAAGGAGAAAGGCAAGAAGAAGATAATCAGGTATAGTTTATAAATTTTTTGCAAAAATATAATATTATTAATTTCATTAGAAAGGTACAAAAATAAAAGATTTAACTATTTAAGCTTTTTAAGCTTCTTAACAAGATTAATTCCAACACCGGATACAGCAAGAAGATCTTTTTCATCTGCAGCAATAACTGCTTTTGTTGTTTTAAATCCAGCCTCATACAAAGCTTTAGCACTTTTTTCTCCAACACCTGGAAGTGTGGTTAAAGTTTCAATATTTTTCTTAGAATTAACCGCTTTGGTTTTTGTTTTTGTTTTTGTTTTTGTTTTTGAAGTTTTTGCAGACTTAGATGATTTTTTTTCTTTCTTTAAAGGAGTTTCAGGTGATACTGCACTTTTAAATAGAATTGATTTTAGTTTGCTGAGGAATTTAGAAATCATTGTAAAATATAAGTAAAAAAAATTAGCTTATGGGTTTACTATATTATCAAATTCCAAGGGAAATAATAACAAAACAATAGCTAATTAATAGAAATAATTTATTTACAATTATATAAAGACACACATTTAATATTTATGCAAGCTTGCTAGCCATTGCAAGGTATTAAAAAAAATTTAAAAAAATATAAAATAGAAAAATGTACTTTCAAAAATTAAAAGTATTTATTAATAAAAAAGTTAAAATCATTATAAAAAGCAGATCATCAAAATGAAGCTTATATTTATAAGTGGGCCTTCTGGAAGCGGTAAAACAACTTTATCAAATCAAATAATACAAAAATATAAAAATGGTATTGTTTTAAGTACCGACAATTACTATAAGACAGGATTAAAAATTAAGCTACTATCAAAATTTGTAAAAGGTTTTTTTGATAGAAGTGTAAGTTTTAATAACGAACTATTCAAAAAAGATTTTGATTTTATCTATAAGAATGGAATTTCAATCTTTGATCGCTATTATAATTTCGAAAATAAAACAATTCATAATATTTTAAACGAAACAAATAATATTAATTTTTTAATTGTTGAAGGTATTTTTGCTAAAGAATTCTCAAACACTTTAAATAATAAAGATTATTATTTTTTAGAAATAAAAACTAAAAAAGATGAGTGCATGAAAAGAGTTGTCCAAAGAGATATAAAAGGAAGAGGGAAGAATAAAAAACAAGCTGAAAATGATTTCTTAGAATCATGGGACATTTATTACGAAAAATTCAAACCTAATAAAATACAAAATAATAAAAATAAGTTCATTATTGAAAAAAAAACTGATATAGATCACATTCTGAAAAAATTATTTAATTAAATTTGTAATTTTTTTCTCTAATAATAAAGCACTTAAAATTGAGCCTTCAATTCTTCCATATCCGTCACCTTCAAACCAGTCTCCGCAAAATCCAATTCTATATTTTCTACTAAATTGTAAAGATAATGGAACGGCAAGGCCAGAAGGCTGTGAAGCTCTCCATTTCATAATAGATATTTTTTCATCACAAGTTAATTTATGTACTACAGAATTCTCTTCAAACAGTTTATTGAAATTTGTAATTATTTTTTGTTTAAAAACTTCTTCATCTTTTGTACTTATATAAGAATTAATTAGCTCTGCGTTTTTTGAATGTATTACAATTCCTAATTTATTATTATCTTGCAGCTGAAAAATAATTCTTTCAAATCTATATTTTTTTTCTAAATTATTTTTTAAATAAAAATACCTATGTTTTTTAGAATAATTATCTTTATAACTATAATTTTCACTCGTATAAATTAAAAAAGTTAACCTTGGAATAAATGTTTGTTCTTCTAAGCAATTTAATAGTAAATCTATTTTTTTATCATTATTAATAGGAATAGCTTTCCTTAATGGTATTTGATTTACGTTTAATATTTTTAAAGACCTCTTATGAAACAACAAATTAGTGGAACAAACTAGATATTTAGACTTGAATTTTTCACCATTTTTTGATGTTAGTAACCATTCCTTATCATTGAACTTCATATCAACTATTAATGTTTCAAAGAAATAATCAATTTTATCTTTTAAATTATTTGACTCAATTATCTTTTTCGATAATTGACTCATAGAATCTAAAGATAGATAATTAACCCCGCAAGAAAATTCAGATTTTTTTATTGTTTCTAAATTAGAATCTTCATTTAGAAAAAATATGTCTGAGTCGTCAATTTTTATATATTTATTTTCCAATAATTCATCAATATATCTTTTTAATAGGAGATTATTATTACTGTTAGATATATTAAAATTTGGAGAACCATGGTTTAGTTTCCATCCTTTATATTCTTTGCTTATTCTTGTACTTGATCTCCCTCCAAGGCCACGACCAATTTCAATTAATGCAACTTTTTTTGTAATATTATTTTTCAGATACTTCGAAGCAAAAACACACGCAGATATACCTCCACCTATTATTAATAGGTCATATGTAACATCACTTTTCATAGGTTTAATATTTACAGAATTATTTTTCATTTTCTAAAAAACTATAAACAGAATCAAGTTTCTCTGATGATGAAAAATCAGATTCAATCACAGGAGTAATATTATTATTTTTATAAAAACTAACTAAGTCACTTGTAAAATCAAAAAAATTATATAAGTCAAATAAACACTTTTCCGATATGTATACCTCTTTCCAAGGACGAAATTTAAACCGCGCTATAAATTGTTTAGAAGGAATAAATAAACTTCCAAATAGATTTAATTTTTGATCTTTTGCTATTTTCTTTAAATAAGTAAACTCATTCTGAAGAACTTTTATATCTGTGCCATATTGAAACCAAATTGAATTTATTAATCCAGTCGAAATTTTTCTTTCCAACCTTTCTCTTTCTGAATGAATATTATAATATTTTTTCAAATATGGATTGTAAGCAATACCTAATTTAACTTTTAAATTTTTTTCTTTTTTTAAAGAATCTAACACATCAACTGAGTCAAAGTTTTTTTTCTTATTTGATCCCGACACAAGCAGAATTTCATAATTTTTATTAGTCTGAGAACTTTTAACAAAATCTAAAAAATCCTGATACGATTTTTCTTTATTTTTTGAATATTGATGATAAAGACTATAGTGATAAATCACATTAAATTCATTATAGTTTTTATATATATATTTAAAAGTTGAATTAAATAAATCCTTCTTTATAAGTCCTTTACATGGAATATTGATATTTTTTATATTATTTAATTTGCAGAAATTAAGTTTATTATCTAACTGAGAAATATTTTTAAACGATAATTCAAACCTTATATTATTGTTCATCATTTAGTAGTCATATTTAACCATCAACATATTAACGAAAACACGCATCTGCTACGATTCTTATTTTAGAAGTGGTCTTTTTATTCTTAGCCTTTATAAAATAACTGGGGGAAATCTCTAATGCAGCTTTTAAAGAAATTTTATCTTCTGCAGATTTTGCAATAATTTGATTAAAACATTTCCAATTTTCTGGCATTAGTAAACCGGGCCATGATAAATAAAGACCTACAAAAATCCCGAAAAATAAAAATAAAAAAAACCTCATAAGAATAAAATTTATAATTTTACTAATTAAAATAAAAAACAATATTTCAATTGTATTGGAAAATAATTAACAAATTATTTCCTTCCTTCTTATCGCACATATTTAATCCATGAAAGATTTTCATGAACTCGAGAGGTTAGAATAACAAAAAAAGTATTATTTTAGAATATGGCTAGCCAAGATTATCTAATTGCAATAGCTTTAATAGAGCAAAACTTAGTTAGAGCAATGCCTCTTGGAGGTAAAGAAATTAAAGATAATTTAGAGGAATCAGAAAATTTCAAGAAACTTGGAGAAGAGGTAATTTTAAATCTTCTAATGAGAGTGTTTCAAAGAAGTGATGAAGGTGCTTTAAAAAGAGCTTCTGAAGAAAAAGGTTTGCTCCTTGTTCATATGCATCCTAAAAGAATGCAGAAAGAGCTTCCATTCATTAAATCTGAATGGATAAGAGATGGAGATACACAACAGTTTCTAAAGTACCTTAGCAATCTCTCAAAAGAAGTATGGACTGCATCTTTCGTAAAATACAAAGGGATTGAATTTACTTCTATCTCGAAGAATGAGGAGATCTAAAATATATTAAAAATATTTTCTTTTCAAAGAATTTCTTTCTTCACAATATTATTTTCCCTTGTAACTCTAAAGCAGTTTCTACCATTACCAAAATCAATTGAGGAATAGTCAAAATCATTTTTAATATGCAAGGCACAATTGCCCTCAATACATATACAAGATTCAATAATTTCTCTCTGAATAACATCGTTAACATAAGGTTCCCTCTCTTTCTCTTCATCGAAATGCGGGCAGGCAATACCTTCAACAATACCTAAGCAATCAATTATGGCTAATTCTTTAGCATAAGAATCAGTTATACCTTTATCAAACCAACAAATAGCCCCAGCACTTACACCACTCATTACAATTCCTTTTTCATAAGCATTTCGCAAAATTTTATGTAAATTCCATTCTTTCCAAACAGCTAACATACTTTTTGTATTTCCTCCGCCAACATAAATGATGTCTTGAGTTAAAACGATCTCTTCTAAGTTTTCTGTTCTAGAGAAGAAATCAATATGGCTTGTTATACAATCAAGTTTAGAAAATGCTCTATAAAAATTTAGTTTGTACAAACTACTATCGCCAGATGCTGTTGGAATAAAGCAAATTTTAGGTCTTTTTTTATTACTCAAAGAAACTATATATTTTTCAATTTCAAGAGAGCCTAATGAACGTCCAAACCCTCCTCCCCCAATTGCGACTATATTTTTACTAGGCATATTTAATAATAGATCTGTATATGAATTTAAGACAAATCACCATTAAAGATCAACTGGAATTAAAGAAGGTTTATTTTGATTCAATTCAATCTTTAGATGAAAAAATTTATAGTAAAGAACAAAAAAGAGCCTGGTCAAGCCAAGCTTGGAATAACCCAAATTTTGATAAGTCAATAATTAAAGGAAAAGGATGGTTTATAAGTAAACAAGGAATTATTATTGCTTTTGCCACAAGATATCCCACCGATAGAATTGCGCTATTTTACTGTAAAGGTAAATTCCAAAGAAAAGGCTACGGCTCTAAGTTACTTCATAAATTAGAAGATGAAGCAAAGAAAGAAGGTTTAGACTCTCTTTATACTGAAGCTAGCTTAATAAGTTATGAATTATTTCTTAAAAATGAATGGGAAATTATACGTAAAGAAAAAGTCATTATAAATAACATTTTTTTTGAAAGATATAAAATGACTAAAATTATAAAAATTAATTAATTAATAATGTCTGGCAAAAGCAAGGGATTAATTCTGCTTCAAAGGGTTCTAATTTGGGCGTTATACTTTTTTTCAGGATTTATACTTTATTCAAACCAAGGTATTTTGCCTTCATTGATAATTACTTTCTCAAGAATTATTTATCCATTATCTATTTTTTGGTTACAAATAAGAATTAAAAAAAGAACCAATTTTCTGCCTATTGATTCAAAAATGACAACTTCTCAATTGTGGTTCAATTTATTACCCGTTATTGCATCTCTATTAACTGTAATTTTTTCTTTAATTAATTCTTTCTTATATATCCTAGGAAAATTAATTAACTCTTAAATAAATTAATTACTATTTAATAGCCTTAGATATTTCTCTCATAAAAAACATAATGTAAAGAAATTTGTCTTTTACTTATATTTGTTTAAATTTTAAATAGTGATCAATAAAATTATGAAAAATATTTCATTAAAGGGAAATATTAATTTTGATAAAAAAAAAGATATAAATGATTATGAATTATTCTCTTTAAAAATCACAGATAGTTTATATAAAAAAGATATTGGGAAATTCCTTGAGACTCTATCTTCTCACTTTATTTAAGAAAATATTCTTTATCTGATCTTCAAATTCAAACAGTCCCATTAATAAATAAGTATTTGAGGGATAATAAGTTAAACCTTAAAAAATTCCAATGCAATTATTTCTTGCTGACTGCCAATTCCCAGATATTGAGAATCAAGTGAAAGCCTATCAATTATTTGTAGAGGCATGGGAAAACGGTGAAATGGCAAAATCAGATAAAACAGATAAATTTGAGATGTTATTTAGAGTTCATGCTCCAGGGGAGGGTAGAGTGGTTTGTTTATGTAAGGCAGAGAGTGATAAAGAAATTTTCGAGCATTTTGCTCCATGGAGAGCTAAATTTGGTATTCACATGGAATTTACACCTGTAATAAGTTGTCAAAATGTTGTTGATTACCATAAAGATTTGTTCAAAACTTTAGTGTAGTTAGCTTAAATCTAAAATTTATCGTGATTAAACCTTTTCCCAATCTTATTTATAAAAAAAAAGATAAAAATTTTCCTTCTTCAAAAAATAAGCTTAAGAAAGAAGAAAACGTCAAATCTAGACCATTAATAATATTTGGTTTTATCATCTCATTAACTTCTATCTTTTTACTTTTATTCACCATTAATAATAAATTTGGATGATATATGAGTAATTAGAACTATTACCTGGGAACAAATATGTTCTATTATTAATTTAAAAATAACTAACTATATGGCGTTTAAAGAAGGGGGGATGGCTTCAGGTCTTCTAATCATTGCAGTATCAATAGTTTTTGCTGCCGGTTTTGGATTTTTAATCTTGCATTTTGTACCTGGAACTCCATTTTAGGTTATCCAAATGAATTTGATTCACAAAATATCTTAAACATTAACAGTTTCTAGATCCTGCATTTGATTATCATCAGAATTAGATTTCTTCTTTAATCGATAGGCATAAATTAATGATCCTAAAGCTATGGTACTAGAGGCAAAAATCCCTGATATCAGTATCAAGGCAAAAAGGCCTCCTATTAGACCCCCTTTTAATCTAAGCAAATTTGATTTAATTAAAAGTATTGATAAAAAAACAATAGTAGCTTTAAGAGAAGAGATTTTCAAAAAAGTAAATGGATAAAAAGGATTTAACAACATTTCCTTGACATAATATAATTTAAGTTGATTCTAAAAATAAATTTTAAAAACCGCATAAAAAAAAGACTCAAATGAGTCTTTTTAAATATATATGTATTGAATATGATGATTTATGCATCAGGGTCAAAATTCTTTAGGTTTGGACCCGCCACAAGGCCAACAAGACCAAAAAGGACTAAAGAACCAATTCCAAAGCCTGCTGCCCATGGATTGAAACCACCTAAAGCAAAAGAAGCTAATAAATTCATGATTTTAAAACATAATATCTCCGAGCTAGCATACAGATCTTTATGAAAAATATACCTATATTGAGACATTTCTTCGTAATTATTAGAATCGTTTAACTATCCCTTTATAAAAAATCCACAAAATTTTTATTATTTGTTTTATTATCAAATCATTACTATTTTGTTGGCGCACTTTAAGACCATCAAAACTGTTTTTTTTTCTAATGACTTCCAACTATACCTTTATTTATGATGGAGAATGCCCATTCTGCAATCATTTTGCTGAGCTCCTTGAGATCAAAAGCAAGTTAAATAATATTAAAATTCTTGATGGTCGTAAAAATTTAACTCTGATTAAATCCCTCCTAAATAAAGGTTATGACCTAGATAAAGGAGCTATTCTCCTGAAAGATAAATATATCTTTCACGGGGCAGATGCAATTAATACTATTTGCAAACAGATAAATAATCCCTCAAGTAGTTTACTTTTGTTACTTTCTAGAGTGTTTAAATCAAATAAACGAACAAATTTGATATTTCCTTTACTAGTCAGAGCCAGAAGATTCGCGTTGATATCAAAAGGTATATCAACATCACTAGTTTAAAAATAAAAACTTTCTAAATATTAAATAACATATTTATAAGCTTCTGTATCAATAAATGATAATTAATTATTTCTTAGCTAGAACTAAATGGAAACAACAAGTATTAAATGATAGAAAACTTCAATCCCTTTATTTCATTGGGCGGTGATAACCAAAAAGTTAATCATATGGCTGAAGCGGCACTTGAAATGAATTTAACTTGCAATGATTTAAAGAAGGATTTAAATTTAACTGATGGTGATGTAGTGGATATGTTGCAACTAGTCATGGATAGGTTTAAAAATAGTAATTAAGTTTATATATTTATTAATTAATCACTAAATATATTATTTTTTAATGAAAACAGTACAAATTGAGTTTTCGAAATATGAATTAGTTAACTTTTTATGGCCTGAATTAATAGAGGATTACGGATTTGACAAAGCCAGAAAAATAGTTTCTCAGGCTATTGACTTACAAAAAATGAATGGAACGAAAAATAACACAATGCCAATCATATTTTCAGGAACAGGAGGGTTAGCGCTAATCCCGATACAAATGCTTGAAAAAGAAGACTTTAAAATTAGTTGTAAAGTTAACCAAGTTTTAATATTTAATGTAAAAAGAAAGTCATTTCAAATTTTAAATGAAACAAACTAATCTAAATTAGTAATTTCTCGATAAAGCCAAAATTACTTTATAGTTTAATAGAACTATCTTATGATAATGACTTTTAAAGCGACCTACCTTGGATCAAATGGTTGGCTTATAAAATTTGAAAAAACCAATTTAATTATTGACCCTTGGCTCAAAGGAGATTTAATATTCCCCCCAGGTGAATGGTTTTTTAAAGGATCATTAGAAGAAGAAATTTTAATAGATAAAGAAATAGATATTATTTTATTAACCCAAGGTTTGCCTGATCACTGTCATGTTCCAACATTAGAAATGTTCAGAAAGGATATTCCTATAGTTTGCCCTAAAAGTGCTGTTGAAAAATTAGAAAAAATTGGTTTTAATTCAATTAAAATGCTTAAGCCAACTCAAAAGACTAATCAATTTAATTTAAGTTTTGAAGCCACTGCTGGGGCTCCAGTACCACAAATAGAAAACGGTTATATAGTAAAAGACGATAAAGATAATGGGTTTTATATAGAACCTCATGGATATCTTGATGAAAATTTAAACAAACAAAATCTTGATGCAGTCATTACTCCTACAAAAAATTTAGAATTACCCTTAGTAGGTTCTTTTGTAAAAGGTGCTGATGTAATACCTAAATTGATTAACAAATTCAATCCAAAATTTATACTCTCAAGTACCGTGGGCGGAGATGCCAAATATTCAGGTTTTTTAAATAATTTTATTTCAGTTCAGGATTATGAAAAGGAATTAAATTGTAATCTTGTAGATCTAAAGAGTATGCAATCTATTATGATTTAAATTGATCCAAAAAGATTTTTTATTGAGTCATTTAGTTTGAAAGTAAATCTATTATAGAAGGAGTTTAAAAAATTCATTCATTTTTTATTACCTCAATACTCTTATTAGCTTTAAATAGTAGCTATTTATGTGAAAATTCAAAGCTCAATCTTGTAATGAGAAATAATATTAATGGTGACTTTTCCATAGTAGAAAAGATATCAGAGTTAAAGCCAGGAGCATTTATAAATATTAATTGGAATAAAATAACGCTTATGCTTCCATACTCTCTAAGGAAAGATTATATTTCCTTCACAGATAAAAAATGGGACTGGAGATACCAATTTAATGAGGACGGATCGCCTGATATTAATAATCCTTCTTTATACGAATTACTTCCTTCAGGAGAAGTTAAAGCACATTTTTGTCAGTCAGAAGATAAAAGTTCTAACTTATAATTTCAAAATAAATATTCTATATTTTTTAAATTCTGAACTTCAATCTAAAGATGCACAATCCAAAAAAACAAAAAAGTATTTCAAGATACGTAAAACTTGAAGATTATAAAGTTTTTGATTATGAAATTCCAGAAATTTTTTTGGACTTTGTAATTAAGAAAAATGCTGTTTATGTTACTACGATACTAAAATTGGTAAAAAAAAATAAGAATATTAGAGATCTTATTCTTGATGGTACAGATATATTAATAAAAAAAATGTTTATAGATGACTCACAATTAGAAGAGGAAAACTACAAACAGCAAAAAAATAAATTGAAAATTAAAAATATAGATAAAGATAATTTTTTATTAAAAATAGAAGGAATTATTAAACCGAAGGAAAATACATCCCTTTTAGGAATGTATGAGAGCAATGGAATTATAACTACTCAATGTGAGGCAGAGGGATTTAGAAGAATAAGTTTTCACTCTGATAGACCTGATATTCTAAGCAAATACACTGTGAGAATAGAGGCAGACAAGAACGATTATCCTGTCTTACTTTCAAATGGTAACGTCGTAAATGAAAATAATCTTACAAATAATCGACATGAAATAATTTGGGAAGACCCATATCCGAAACCCTCATATCTATTTGCATTAGTAGCAGGGAAACTTAGTTGTGTAAAAGACAATTTCATTACAAAATCGAATAAAAAAGTAGAAATAAATATTTATATTGAGTATGGCGATGAAAAATATGTTCAACATGCAATAAGTTCCTTAAAGAAATCTATGAGATGGGACGAGGATAAATATAATCTTGAATACGATTTGTCTTTGTTCAATATAGTTGCAGTAAGGCACTTTAATATGGGTGCAATGGAAAATAAAAGTCTCAATATTTTCAACTCAAAACTAATACTCGCTAATTCTGAAACAACAACTGATGAGGAATTAGAAAGAATAGAGGGTGTGATCGCCCATGAATATTTCCATAATTGGACGGGTAATAGAGTGACTTGTAGGGATTGGTTTCAATTATCTCTTAAAGAGGGTTTAACAGTATTCAGAGATCAAGAATTCACTGCAGACGTTCATAATCGTGCAATCAAGAGACTTGATGATGCAAAATTTCTTAGAAGAAATCAATTTAGAGAGGATTCTGGTCCAACATCGCATCCTGTAATGCCAGAAAAATATCAAGAAATAGACAATTTCTATACAACCACGATTTACGAGAAAGGATCAGAAATAATTAGAATGCTAAATAGGCTTGTAAAAGATGAAAATTTCTATAAAGGATTTAGTAATTACATCTCAACATATGATGGAAAGGCAGCAACAATAGACCAATTTGTCGATAAAATTTTAGAGCACAATAAGGAAATCAATCCTGAAAAGTTTAAAGTCTGGTACAAGCAAAATGGGACACCAAAAGTTAAATTCAAGAGAATCTGGGATCAAACAGACGGAAAACTTACAATTGAAGCCTCTCAAAGTAATCCAAAAAAGAAGAATCCATATAATGATTTACCTCTAATAATTCCTATAAATCTGGCTGTATTTTACGGTGAGAATAAAACGATAGAAAAAACAGTTGTTTTAAAAACAAAAAAACAAGAATTTATATTTAGGAATATAAGATCTCACCTCCAAATTCCTTTAGTAACATATTTTCGCGAATTCTCTTCACCTGTTGAATGGGAATCAGACACTACCCTGGATGAAAAATTTCTAATCTTAAGATATGAAAAAGATTTTTTTACACTATCTAATACTGTAAAAGTATTTTATAAAAAGATCATTTTATGCAGATTAGATGAAAACCCAGATCATAAAATTGAAAATAAATTAATAAGCACCTTAATATCATTTATAAAAAATAAAGATATTAATTTATCCCTTTTATCAGAATTACTAAGTATTCCGACATTTGCTGAAATTGAATCAGAGATTGAAAATATAGACCCTTTGAAGATATATAAAACTATTGACGAATTAAATCATTTATTCGGTACCAAATTAAAAGAAGAATTATATTTTAAGCTCCAAGAAATAGAGAAAAATCTAGATAAGGTCTGGCCAGAAGGTAAAAATGAAAGAAAACTAATCGAAACTATTTGGAAACTACTCTTGCACAGTAATGATGAGGAAATTAAATGCAAAATAATTAATTATGTCGATAGTAATTCGATGACGCTATCAAAAGCTGCATTGAATTGTTTCAGTAGGATTAATTGTCCTGAAAGAAAAATTATTTCAAATATATTCTTAAATAAATGGAAAAATAATAGTGTCGTTTTGGATAGTTGGTTCTCATTCAATGCTTCTATAGAAATTGATGAAAAAACAAACAGCATTGAAAAATTATTTGAAAATAAATTTTTTGATTCAAAATCACCAAACACTTTAAGAGCTATATTAAATACTTTCGTAACAAGAAATAGTACTTTTCATGCAATTGATGGTTCTGGTTATAAATATATTGCAAAAAAGATAATTGACTTTGATAAATTAAATCCAATCGTAATTTCCCGTTTTGTGAAAGTATTTAGTAGATACAATTATTATTCAGATCCTTACAAAAGTAATATGGTAGAAACAATAAAGCAGATTAAAAAAAATAAAATATCTACAAATACTAAAGAAGTATTAGATGCAATAATAGAGTGATTAATTGATATTTTTTAACTTAATATAATAATAACAATTGTAATTATTAAAAATAAAATAAATATAAGATACTTTTTAATAAAAATATAATCAAATACATTTTTATTATCTTTATTCCACTTTTTATTTACGTATTCCTTAGTTATAAATTTATTAGGTCTACCACAATATAAACATGTTGGGGAAGTTTTTAAAATTAAATTTTTACATTGGGGGCACTTTTTTTTCTCCATAATTTAATCTTACTGAATTAAATTAAAATCAGAAACAATAAGTAAAATACGTAATTTAAATTTTATTTACTATATTTTGTATAATTAAATATCATTGCAAAAAAAAATTTGATTCTAACTATTTAAAAAAATTCAATATAATGAAAAGTTAGTATTTGGTTTGAAATGTTTGCTATTGCACTTGGAATGTCCTCTGTCGAAAAAATCACTGTTGCAATATCTGCTTCAATTTTTATAATCGCCTTTACATGGGTCTCGATTAAGGGAGATTTAAGAAAACTTGCTAATGAACTAATTGAAGATAATGAAAATAATCAGGATAATTAAAAAAACCTTTTAACTTACTTTGCATGCAAACTAGGATAATCAATAATATGCCTAATTTCTTTTAGAGAAGAACCATAGATTTTTTCACCATTTAAGTGAACACCAATCCATTTTTCCTTTTGATTAAAAAAATTACTCTTAGTAGTATCCCTCTCGAGATAATCTTTATTATCCCAATTCAAAGTTATATCCCAACCTTTGTAATTTTCTATCATTGTGAAATAAAGAGCATAGTCAAATAATACCCAGAGAGACATAGAACAAAAACAAAGGAAATAAGTATTTTTTTCGTTATTTTTATTTAATATTTATGTAGTAATGACTTTTATTTTACGAGCAGCTTCATCTGCATTTTTTCTAGCCAAATTAATGTCAGAATTTGATGAGAGAACAACACCCATTCTTCTGCCTTTTCTGGAAACTGGTTTACCAAATATGAGCACTTTAGTCTTCTCAAATTCTAGTGCTTCATTAAGACCCTCATAAATAGGATTTAGATACTCTTGATTAGAGAGTATAACTCTGGTTGCAGAGGGTTCTATTAGATCTATATGCGGTATTGGTAAATTTAAAAAAGCCCTTAAATGTAATTCAAATTCATTAATATTTTGACTAACTAATGTAACCATGCCAGTGTCATGTGGTCTTGGAGATAGTTCTGAAAATATAACCTCACTTCCTTTTATAAAAAACTCTACTCCGTATAATCCAGCCCCATTAAGGTTATTTAATATTTTACTTGTCATTCTCTTAGCTTCAATAATTAAGGACTCCTCGATCTCTATCGGTTGCCAACTACATTGATAGTCTCCATTAGATTGAAGATGTCCAATTGGTAAACAAAAAATATTTTCACCATTTTCTTTTCTTACAGTTAGAAGAGTAAATTCAAAATCAAAATTAATAAATTCTTCAATAATTACACCTTTAACCTTTCCTCTTGAATTTGCTTGTGCCTGTTTCCAAGCATTTTGTAAATCATTTTTTGTTTCAACCAAACTCTGTCCCTTTCCTGAAGAGCTCATTAAAGGCTTAAGTAAAAGTGGAAATCCAATTTCATCTGCTTTTTTTTCTAAATCATCAAATTCAAAAATATAATCAAACTTTGCAGTTTTAATTTTTAAATCTCTAGAAGCTAAGTCTCTAATTTTATCTCTATTCATTGTAATTTCTACAGTTCTGGCGTTTGGAACGATATTGAATCCTTCATCCTCTAATTCTTTAAGGGCCTCAATTGAAAGTGCCTCTATTTCTGGGACAACATAGTCAGGCTTAAATTCATTTATAACATTTTTTAAATTATTTTTATCTCCCATATCAATTACTCTTGAATAATCTGCGACTTGCATTGCAGGTGCTTTTTCATATCGATCAATTGCAATAACTTCTAATCCTAATCTTTTGGATTCTATTACTAATTCTTTTCCGAGCTCGCCACTACCAAGCAATAAAATTCTTTTATTAGAAAAAATTGAATCTTTCATATTTATTAAACCTATTCGTCATCACTAGAAGGATTTGAAGATGTATCATGTGTAATTTTTTTATCCTTAGAAAAACTAAATAAAAATTTTCTACCAAACCAATTTTGACTTCGCATGCTATTAATTATTGATCTTGAAACTGCTCCTAAAAAAAAGACTCCAATCATTGCCCAAATAATTCTTTCCAAAGTAATTACAGGTGAAAAACCTTGACCGGAATTAATAATTTCAGTAAGTGGGTCTAAAGGGTCCAAATTTAAAATTGAGTAATAATAATATTCATTATAAAGGGTTAAAGAAATGAAAAATTAAAACTTATAAAAGAAATAAACAGAACCATCAGATAATTTAAACACAAAAAAGGATATACAATGCTATCTTCAAAGGGTAATTTTTTTTAGACATGCAAGTAGACGTACAGAATACTACTGTTCTTTCCTCAGACGGATCATCTATAAAACTTGGTGAATACTCAGGTGAAGTAATTTTAGTTGTTAATGTTGCTAGTTATTGCGGAAATACAGCTCAGTATGAAGATCTCCAAAAGCTACATGATTTATATTCAAGCAAAGGCCTAAGAATACTTGCATTCCCCTGTAATGATTTCGGAAAACAAGAACCCGACTCTCTATCAGAAATAAAAGATTTTTGCACCACAAAATATGGCGTTAAATTTGAAATCTATGAAAAAGTTCATGCTAAAGGCAACACCACAGAACCATACACCACCCTTAACAAAGTTGAACCTGAAGGAGATGTTGAATGGAATTTCGAGAAGTTTCTGATAGGAAAAGATAGTAAAGTAATTGCAAGATTTAAACCAGGTGTTAAACCTTTTGACGAAAACTTAATAGCCGCTATCGAAGTAGCTTTAGATTCATAACAACCCTCTTATAATTCAAATTAAAATATAAAAAATAAATCCATTTATATTGAGTTAAAAATAAACAAATTATTCCTAAAATTTAGAACTTTTGGGACTAAAAACCATTTTAATATTATTAAATTTAATTTAAAATTTTATTTATTATCTGAATTAACATCTACGTCTATTATTACACTTTTA
>QCQY01000002.1 GCA_003209475.1 Prochlorococcus sp. AG-459-B06 | reverse complement strand
AGCCTTTGGCCCTCATTCTCCTCAAAAGACGAGTTTCATAACCACCTTCAAGAGGAGCAAATATTGCGAGACATTTATTAGTTTTTAAATCGTTATGAAACTTTTTCCCTGAGAGAAGTAATGGCATAAAAATTTCCTTTATTTCTATTTTATTTTATTTTATGGTACTTGATGATGTACAATTATAACTCAGTGAATTTTTAAGCTCGCAAGCTAGCCGAGCCTCTGAAAAATTTCACATTTTTTAGCGTTTCGTTAAAAAACTCAGGTGGGTTTATCCCGAGAGAAACTATCTATTATTTCAGATAAGTCTTGACCTTACTAATTGTTTTTTTATTAACTTCACCTTAATAACTGAAAGGTTTAGATAATTGAAAAATTATTACGAGCTAGCCTAATTTAGTCTTATGTCTATCGGAATTTTAGGAAAGAAATTGGGCATGTCCCAACTTTTCGATGATAAAGGTAATTCGGTACCAGTTACTCTTATAGAGGCTGGGCCGTGCCGCGTCACTCAATTGAAAACAACTGCTTTGGATGGTTACACCGCCGTTCAGATAGGTTATGGCTTGTCCAAAGAGAAGCATTTAAGCAAACCTGAAAAGGGACACTTATTGAAATCAGGTGAAGAACTTTTAAAGCATTTGAAAGAATATAGGGTTGAAGAAACTTCATCTTATGAAATCGGAAAACAAATAACTGTAAAAAACTTTGAGGTTGGTCAAAAAGTTGATATCAGTGGCAAATCTATGGGTAGAGGTTTTGCAGGTTACCAGAAAAGACATGGTTTTAGCAGAGGTCCTATGAGTCATGGTTCAAAAAATCATAGAGCACCAGGATCTACAGGAGCAGGAACAACTCCGGGTAGAATTTATCCAGGGAAAAGAATGGCAGGAAGATATGGAGGAAAACAGATAACTACCAAAGGATTGTTAGTTCTGAAAATTGATGATCAGAAGAATTTGCTTGTAGTAAAGGGTTCTGTTCCAGGTAAGCCCGGCTCAATTGTCAACATTAAGCCAAATAATGTTGTAGGCAAAAAAGGAGGTGAAAAATCATGACAACACTTGAAACTTTAAAGTGGGATGGTAAAAAATCAGGCAAAGTTACTCTTGATTTAGCAGTTGCTAAAGAGACTTCTTCGGCAGACTTAATCCATAGAGCAGTCCTTAGACAGCTAGCAAATAAAAGACAAGGGACAGCATCAACTTTGACAAGATCTGAAGTGCGCGGGGGCGGTAGAAAGCCATACAAACAAAAAGGTACAGGAAGAGCTCGTCAAGGATCAATAAGGACACCCTTAAGACCTGGTGGCGGAATTATTTTTGGACCGAAGCCACGTTCTTACAATCTTGATATGAATCGTAAGGAACGTAGATTAGCTCTTAGATCAGCTCTTATGTCTAGAGTATCTGATATGAAGGCTGTTGAAGATTTTGGATCTACTTTAAAGCAGCCTAAAACAAGTGATATCATCAATGGACTTGCTCGATTAGGTATACAAAAAACTGAAAAAGTTTTGGTTATTCTTGATAGCCCTTCCGATATTATAAAAAAATCCATTAATAATATTGAGAAAGTAAAATTAATCGCTGCCGATCAATTAAATGTATACGATATTCTTAATGCTAATAAATTGGTAATAGGTCAATCAGCGATAGATAAAATTCAGGAGGTTTATGCATCATGAGTAAATTATTCGATTCTCGTTTAGCTGATGTAATACGAAAGCCAGTTATTACTGAAAAAGCTACAAATGCACTGGATCTTAACCAATATACTTTCGAAGTAGATCATAGAGCGGCTAAACCACAAATAAAGGCAGCTATTGAAGCCTTGTTTAGTGTTAAAGTCATAGGAGTTAACACTATGAATCCTCCTAGGAGAACAAGAAGAGTCGGGAAATTTTCCGGTAAACGTTCTCAGGTCAAGAAGGCAATTGTACGTCTTGCTGAAGGAGACAAAATCCAACTATTTCCAGAATCTTAAGGAGTTTTAATCATGGCAATACGTAAATTTAAACCTTATACACCTGGCACTAGGCAGAGAGTAGTTACTGACTTTAGTGAAATCACAAGTGCAAAACCTGAAAGATCACTAATAGTTTCAAAACATAGAGTTAAAGGTAGGAATAATCGTGGAGTTATCACTTGTCGTCATCGTGGAGGTGGTCACAAAAGGCAATATAGATTGGTCGACTTCAGAAGAGATAAAAGAAATATCTACGCTAAAGTTGCAGCTATACACTACGATCCTCATAGAAATGCAAGGTTGGCACTTTTATTTTACGAAGATGGAGAGAAAAGATATATTATCGCTCCAGCAGGAGTAAAAGTCGGACAAAATGTCATTTCTGGAGAAAGTGTTCCAATTGAAGATGGAAATGCAATGCCGCTTTCTGTTATGCCATTAGGATCTAGTGTTCATTGTGTTGAGTTATACGCAGGTAGGGGTGCTCAAATGGTTAGATCCGCAGGAGCTAGTGCTCAAGTTATGGCAAAAGAGGGAGATTATGTTGCTTTAAAACTCCCATCTACTGAGGTAAGACTTATAAGAAAAGAATGCTATGCAACTCTTGGTGAAGTAGGTAATTCTGAAATAAGAAATACTAGCTTAGGTAAAGCAGGAAGAAGAAGATGGCTTGGAAGAAGGCCTCAAGTCAGAGGTAGTGTAATGAACCCATGTGATCATCCACATGGAGGAGGAGAGGGAAAAGCACCAATTGGTAGAGCAGGCCCAGTTACTCCATGGGGTAAGCCAGCTCTTGGACTAAAGACACGTAAAAAGAACAAACCAAGTAATAAATTAGTTGTTCGAAGACGCCGTCGCGTTTCTAAGAGGAGTAGAGGAGGAAGAGACTCTTGATTACTTCATTTATTATTTCAATTTCTATTACATAATCATGGGACGTTCACTAAAAAAAGGACCTTTTATAGCAGATAGCCTGCTCAAGAAGGTAGAAAAACAAAATACCGATAATGACAAGTCTGTTATCAAAACTTGGTCAAGATCCTCTACGATTTTACCTTTAATGATCGGGCACACAATCGCTGTACATAATGGCAAGACTCACATTCCAGTATTTATTACTGAACAAATGATTGGTCATAAACTCGGAGAATTTGCTCCTACACGCACTTACCGAGGTCATTTAAGAGATAAGAAAGGAGCAAAATCATGACAAAAACACCTGAAACAACAAAAACAGCAATTGCTCATGGGAATTATGTTCGCGGATCAGCCTCTAAAGTGAGAAGAGTTTTGGATCAGATAAGGGGTAGGTCTTATAGAGATGCATTAATTATGTTGGAATTTATGCCTTACAGATCTACAGACCCCATTACTAAAGTTTTAAGATCTGCGGTTGCCAATGCAGAACATAACCTTGGAATGGATCCATCCACCTTAGTTATTTCCTCTGCATGGGCTAATAGTGGCCCAGTAATGAAAAGGTATAGGCCCAGAGCTCAAGGTCGAGCTTTTTCAATTAAAAAACAGACTTGCCACATCAGTATTTCTGTTGAATCTGCTCCTACTCAAACTAATGCGGAGGTACAAAACTAATGGGACATAAAATACATCCTTCTGGATTAAGATTAGGAATTACACAAGAGCATCGCTCTAAGTGGTTTGCTACTTCTAAAACATATCCAATTCTTCTCCAAGAAGATTTTAAAATTCGTACCTTCATACAAAAAAAATATGGAGCAGCGGGAATTAGCGATGTTTTAATAGCTAGAAAAGCTGATCAACTGGAACTTGAATTAAAAACAGCAAGACCTGGAGTTATAGTTGGAAGACAAGGAAGTGGGATTGAAGAATTAAGATCTGGCATTCAAAAAACTATAGGGGATAGAACAAGACAAGTCAGAATAAACGTTGTAGAAGTTGAACGCGTAGATGCTGATGCCTTTTTACTAGCTGAATATATTGCGCAACAACTTGAAAAAAGAGTCGCCTTTAGAAGAACTATAAGGATGGCCTTGCAAAGGGCTCAAAGGGCTGGAGTCTTAGGGCTTAAAATTCAAGTAGGGGGAAGGTTGAATGGTGCTGAAATAGCTAGAACTGAATGGACTAGAGAAGGTAGAGTTCCATTACATACATTGAGAGCTGAAATTGACTATGCAACACGTGAAGCTAATACAACTTACGGTGTTCTAGGCATTAAAGTTTGGGTTTTCAAAGGTGAAGTTCTCCCTAAAGAAGAACAAACTATCCCTGTGGGTGCGAGCCCTAAGAGGAAAGCCAGTAGAAGACCTCAGCAATTTGAGGATCGTTCAAATGAGAATTCATAGGAGGTATAAAAATGCTTAGTCCAAAACGTACTAAATTCCGTAAACAACATAGAGGCAGAATGAGGGGTGTAGCCTCAAAAGGTAATACTATTGCATTCGGTCAATTTGCTCTCCAAGCTCAAGACTGTGGATGGGTAACTGCACGTCAGATTGAAGCAAGCAGAAGAGCTATGACCAGATATATCAAACGTGGTGGTCAAATCTGGATAAGAATATTTCCTGATAAACCTGTAACCATGAGACCTGCCGAAACTAGAATGGGTTCTGGTAAAGGTAATCCAGAGTTTTGGGTCGCAGTTGTAAAACCTGGAAGAATACTTTTTGAAATGGGTGGTGAGGATATTTCTGAGGAAATTGCAAAGGAAGCCATGCGTTTAGCTCAATATAAACTTCCTGTAAAAACTAAATTTATCTCCATTGATAAAAATCTAGAAAATTCCTCCCAAGAAAATGCAAAAAATAGTAAAAAATCTCAAGAGGAGGTTAAACAATGAAAAACTCAGAGTCACTTAAGGAATTTAAAAAATTAAATTCTGAACAAATTACTGAAAAGATTGACCAATTAAGAAAAGATCTTTTTGACATGAGATTCAAGCAAGCTACAAGACAGCTCAATGAAACTCATAAATTTAAAATTATCAAGAAACAAGTTGCGCAATTACTCACACTCAGTAAGAGTCAATCTGCTTCTAAAACAACTTCTGATTAATTATTAGTTATGGCACTTAAAGAAAGAATTGGTACTGTTGTCAGCGACAAAATGGATAAAACAGTTGTTGTTGCTGTTATTAACAGATATCCACATCCCACTTACAAAAAAATTGTAAGTAGAACTACGAGATATAAGGCGCATGACCCTGAAAATACATGTGTTTTAGGTGATCGAGTTAAAATCAGAGAAACTAGACCGCTTAGCGCTCATAAAAGATGGGCAATAGAAGAGATTCTCAATAAAACAAGCCAGGCTAAGGAGGTTAAAAAATGATTCAACAAGAAACCTATTTAACAGTTGCTGATAATAGCGGAGCGAAAAGACTCCAATGTATTAGGGTCTTAGGCTCTAATAGAAGATACGCACATGTTGGGGATGTAATTGTAGCAACTGTAAAAGATGCTCTTCCGAATATGGGAGTTAAGAAATCTGAAGTTGTGAAAGCTGTCATCGTTAGAACAAAAGCAACATTAAGAAGAAATACTGGTAATTCAATCAGATTTGATGATAATGCTGCTGTTTTGATTAATGAGGATAAGAATCCAAAAGGTACAAGAGTTTTTGGTCCTGTAGCAAGAGAACTGCGCGATAAAAACTATACTAAAATTGTTTCTCTTGCTCCGGAGGTGATTTAAATGTTGGATTCATTAAAACAAAAGAAAAATTTTCAGAGAATAAAAATGAGAATCAAAACTGGAGATCTGGTAAAAGTAATTAATGGTAAGGACAAAGGGAAAACTGGTGAGGTTTTAAAAACTATCCCTCTTGAAAATAGATTAGTAGTGAAGGGAATTAACCTTAGAACTAAACATGTAAAACCAACCCAGGAAGGAGAAACCGGAAGAATACTGACAGAAGAAGCATCTTTACATGCATCAAATGTAATGTTCTTCTCAAAGGATAAAAATCTTACAAGTAAAATTGAATACTTTATCGATAAAGAGGGGATTAAGAAAAGAAGATTGAAGAAAACTGGTGAAGTAATTGATTAATTTTTCATCAGAAACTAGATTTCCACTTTTTCTAATTTATCAATTCTGACAAAGACCAGAATTAACAAAAAATTATGACTCTAAAAAATCGCTACAAAGAATCAATAAGACCAAAACTTTTAAAGGACCTTGGTCTTAAAAATATTCATCAAGTTCCTAAAGTTGTCAAAGTCAACGTTAACAGAGGTCTTGGTGAGGCAGCTTCAAATTCGAAGGCTCTAGAAGCATCATTAAACGAAATGGCAACAATTACAGGGCAAAAGGCTCTTGTAACTAGGGCCAAAAAAGCTATCGCGGGTTTTAAAATTCGTGAGGGCATGCCGATTGGTTGTACTGTCACTTTGAGAGGAGACAGGATGTATTCCTTTTTGGAGAGATTTATAAATCTAGCTTTACCAAGAATAAGAGACTTCAGAGGAGTTAATCCTAAAAGTTTTGATGGGAGAGGGAATTATACTGTTGGAGTGAAAGAGCAATTAATTTTTCCTGAAATCTCTTTTGATAAAATAGATTCAATAAGAGGTATGGATATAACTATTGTCACTAGTGCAAAATCAGATCAAGAAGGTAAAGCTCTTTTGCAGGAGTTAGGAATGCCTTTTAGTAAGAATTAAATTAAAACTATGTCAAATCACGATCCTATTTCAGATATGCTTACTCGAATTAGAAATGCGAGTCAAAAAAAGCATACAACCACAACTATCCCTGGTTCAAAAATGTCCCTAAGTATTGCAAAAGTGCTTCAAAAAGAGGGGTTCATTTCTGAAATTAACGAGGAAGGTGAAGGTTATAAATCACAAATAATACTCGGCCTCAAATATAGTGGAAAAAACAAATTTCCTACCATCCGATCTATGCAAAGAGTTAGTAAACCTGGTTTGAGAATATATAAAAATACTAGAGGTTTACCAAAAGTTCTTGGAGGTCTTGGAGTTGCCATAATATCAACTTCTAAAGGCGTTATGAGTGATCGCGATGCTAGGAAGCAAGGCATTGGCGGCGAAGTCCTCTGCTATGTTTATTAAGGAGAATTAATCATGTCAAGAATAGGAAAAACTCCAGTACTTATTCCAGAGAAAGTTACAGTTGATTTTGATGGATTAACAGTTACAGTGAAAGGCCCCAAGGGTGAGTTAAAACGACTCATGCCTGAGGGAGTTAGTTTTGATAAGAAAGATAATACTGTTGTTGTAAGTCCTACTACAACCAAAATATATTCAAGGCAGAGACATGGTTTATGTAGAGCTTTAATTGCAAATATGGTCGAAGGAGTTACTCAAGGTTTTTCAAAGAAACTAGAAATTGTTGGCGTTGGATCAAGAGCACAAGTAAAAGGTAAAAATTTAGTTGTAAGTGCAGGATATAGTCATCCTGTAGAAATGATCCCCCCTGATGGTATAACATACAAAGTTGAGAGTAATACAAACGTTACCGTTTCTGGAATTGATAAGGAAATTGTTGGAAATGAAGCAGCAAAAATCAGATCAATTAGACCTCCAGAGCCATATAAAGGAAAAGGAATTAAATACCATGATGAGAGAATTCTCAGAAAAGCCGGTAAATCTGGCAAAAAATAATTCCAATTAAAAAAAATGACCAAACTTTCCAGGAAATTACAAACCCAAAAAAGACATAGAAGATTAAGGAGATTCTTAATTGGAGATGCAACGCGTCCAAGATTGTCTGTTTTTCGCTCCAATAACCATATTTATGCTCAGGTTATAGATGATAGCGCTCAAACAACTATTTGCTCAGCTTCAACTGTTGATAAGGAACTAAGAGAAAAATCTGAGAAATTAACTTCTGATTGTAATTCTTCTTCCATAGTTGGAAAATTATTAGCAAAGAGAGCTATAAAAAAAGGTATTAAGCAAGTAATTTTTGACCGTGGAGGTAATTTATATCACGGCAGAGTAAAGGCACTTGCAGACGCTGCTCGTGAAGCCGGCCTAGAATTCTAACTCTTAATTTTTTACTATGACTGACACTCCAACAAAACAAGAAATTCAATCCAAGAACAATAACGTTCCTGGAGCTATGCCCGTAGAACAAAAAAAGAATAATCGTAATGATCGAAAAAGAAACAGAAGAGGTGATTCAAGAAATCTAGAGAGAGATTCTGATTGGCAAGAAAGAGTTGTTCAAATTCGACGCGTTTCTAAGACTGTTAAGGGTGGAAAAAAAATGAGTTTTAGGGCAATTGTTGTTGTAGGTAATGAGAAAGGTCAAGTTGGAGTTGGAGTTGGTAAAGCAGGGGATGTCATTGGTGCGGTAAGAAAGGGAGTTTCAGATGGTAAAAAGAATCTTGTTAGAGTTCCCTTAACCCCAAATAACTCAATACCGACTTTATCTAAAGGTCGAGATGGTGCTGCTAATGTTCTAATTAGACCTGCTGCCCCAGGTACAGGGGTGATTGCTGGTGGTTCAATAAGAACTGTTTTAGAATTAGCCGGCATAAAAAATGTCTTAGCAAAAAGACTGGGTAGTAAAACACCTTTAAATAATGCAAGAGCTGCTATGGTAGCTCTTTCTCAATTAAGAACACACAAATCTGCCTCAAGGGAGAGAGGCATCTCACTTGAACAGCTCTACTCTTGAAAATTATGACTTCAACATTAAATACACTTAAATCAAACTCTGGCTCGAGAAAGAAAAAATTAAGAAAGGGTAGAGGTATTGCAGCCGGCCAAGGTGCATCATGTGGTTTTGGAATGAGAGGACAAAAGTCACGTTCTGGAAGACCCACACGTCCAGGTTTTGAGGGTGGCCAAATGCCCTTATACAGAAGAGTTCCAAAATTAAAGCACTTTGAAATAATTAATCAAAAGAACTTTTCCATAATTAATTTAGAAAAATTAAACGATTTCAAAGATAATGATACTGTTAATCTAGACTCACTAGTTAAAAAAGGATTGATCTTTAAGCCCAAATTTCCTTTAAAAATCCTTGGTAACGGAAAACTTAATGTAAAGTTAAAAGTCCAAGCTCATGCATTTACAAAAGTAGCAAAACAAAAAATTGAGGAAGCAGGTGGATCCTGCGAGCTTATAAATAATAAATAAACTTACTAAAAATTTAGGTAAACTTCAAAATGTTTGTCAGCAAAAGTAGAAATCCTAGCGCTTCTGAAATACTTTCCCAATTATTTTTAAATAAAGAGCTAAGGAGTAGAGTTTTAACTACTTTAGGTCTTCTCCTTTTAGTAAGACTTGGTATATATATTCCCATGCCTGGTATTGATAGGGTTGCTTTTAAAAGTTTTATAGATCAAGGGGGGCAATTAATAGGTTTTTTAGATATTTTCACTGGAGGAGGAATTTCAACCTTAGGAATATTCGCACTAGGTATACTACCTTTTATCAACGCATCAATTATTATCCAGCTTCTTACAGCTTCATTGCCTGTCCTTGAAGATTTACAAAAAAATGAAGGAGAAGCGGGAAGAAGAAAAATTGCTCAAATAACAAGATATGTTTCATTAGGATGGGGGTTTTTGCAAAGTATAATTTTTTCCTTAATTCTCAGACAATATGCTATCCAGGGGATAAGTGAAACTACATTTGTCTTACAAACCTCCATTGCCTTAGTTACTGGCTCAATGTTAGTAATGTGGTTTAGTGAAATTATTACGGAAAAAGGGATAGGTCAAGGAGCTTCACTGGTAATTTTTTTGAATATTGTTTCGACTTTGCCTAAGGCTCTAAGTTCAACCATTGAAAAAGCTCAAACTGGGGATAGAGGAGATGTTTTAGGTATAGCAGTTTTACTTGGAGTATTTTTACTGACAATTGTTGGGATAATTTTTGTCCAAGAGGGAGCAAGACGCATTCCTATTGTTAGTGCAAAAAGGCAGATAGGAAATTCAACACTACTTCCTACAAGGCAAAGTTATTTACCTTTGAAATTAAATGCAGGAGGAGTCATGCCAATCATATTTGCATCTGCTTTAATTTTTTTACCTATTACTATTGCTAATGTTACGGGCAATCCAGTCTTAATTAAGTTAGCCAGTAGTTTAAATCCCGGATCTTCTAATCCATGGCCATATGCACTTACATTCTTCTCCTTGATTTTGGGTTTCTCCTATTTTTATGCATCTCTTACTATTAATCCAGTTGATGTGGCTTCAAATTTAAAGAAAGGAGGAGTCGCGATACCAGGAGTTAGACCAGGAACTAATACAGCAAACTACCTATCAGGTATACAAAATAGATTGACTTTATTGGGGGGATTATTTCTGGGTTCAGTAGCGATAATCCCAGCTGCAGTAGAGAGAGCTACAAATGTTCAGACCTTTCAAGGTTTAGGAGCAACTTCATTACTTATTCTTGTGGGTGTTGCTATAGATACTGCTAAGCAAATTCAAACTTATGTTATTTCCCAAAGGTATGAGGGACTAATTAACAATTAATGAAGAAACATTTATTATTTTTAGGAGCTCCTGGAGCAGGGAAAGGGACTCAAGCGGAATTGCTAAGTCAAACTAATTCTTACTTACACCTTTCAACTGGTGAATTATTAAGAAAAGAAATCGAAATGAATACTCCCCTTGGAATGCAGGTAAAGGATATTATGAATCGAGGGGAACTCGTTAGTGATCAACTAGTATTAAAGATAGTAAGACAAAATTTAGTCAAGGATAATATAGGTTGGATTCTAGATGGTTACCCAAGAAATTTATCTCAAGCAAATTCATTGAATGAAGTCTTGAATGAAATAAATCAACCTTTGGAATTAGTTTTTTATTTAGATATTCCAGAAGAAGTACTAATTAAGCGTTTGCTTTTAAGAGGGAGAAAAGATGATACGGAACAGACAATTAGAACAAGAGTTGAAATTTATAAAAAAACTACAGAACCATTAATTCAATATTTTAAGGATCTCTCATTGTTAGAATATATTGATGCCGATAGAGATTTAAAAACCATTTCCTCTGATATCAAACAAAAAATGGCTTGATGATGATGTAGAATATAGTATTAACGTCTATTTGTTAAACCCCTATGAAGGTCAGATCTTCAGTCAAAAAAATTAGTCCTGACGATCAGATCGTGAGGAGAAGAGGTAAAATCTATGTTATAAACAAGAAAAGACCTCGCAATAAACAGCGTCAGGGTTAAATTTCAACCCTTAAATTCAAACTTTTACTTATTCAAAACACGTGGCCAGGATTGCAGGAATTGACATACCTCGCGAAAAGCGAGTTGAAATTGCACTTACATACGTCTATGGAATTGGTTTAACGAGATCTAAGCTAATTCTTGCTAATACGGGTGTAAACCCTGATACTCGTGTCAAAGACCTTTCAGATTCTGATGTTCAAAAGCTTAGAGGTGCTACAGAAGAATTCACTTTAGAAGGTGATTTGAGAAGAAAAGAAGGAATGGCTTTAAAACGTCTACAAGATATAGGGTGTGTAAGAGGAAGAAGACATAGAATGAGTCTTCCAGTAAGAGGCCAAAGAACAAGAACCAATGCAAGAACAAGACGGGGTTCTAGGAAAACAGTTGCTGGAAGAAAAAAATAAAAAACTAAATCTATTTACAAATTGAAGTATTAAATTAAAACATCATGGCAGCTACAGTAAAAAAAACAGGTTCAAAGAAATCTAAACGTAATGTACCCAATGGTGTGGTACATATTCAAAGCACATTTAATAATACCATCGTCTCAATTACTGACACCTCTGGCCATGTAATTTCTTGGTCTTCTGCAGGGGCAAGTGGATTTAAAGGCGCTCGCAAAGGTACGCCATTTGCTGCTCAAACAGCTGCTGAAGCTGCAGCTAGAAGAGCACTTGATCAAGGTATGAGACAAATAGAAGTACTAGTTAGAGGACCTGGCGCAGGTAGGGAAACGGCCATAAGAGCTTTACAAGTGGCCGGATTAGAAATAACTCTAATAAGAGATGTAACTCCATTACCTCATAATGGATGTAGAAGACCTAAACGGAGACGCGTTTAGATCTTAACCATTCTCAACCCCCCCCAAAAAAAACTCTTAACCTCATTATTTTCCGTGTCGCAATACCAGATTGACAGAATCGACCATCAAATAGCAGATGATCGCTCCCAAACAGGAACTTTTTTAATTGGCCCTCTAGAGAGGGGACAAGCTACAACTTTGGGTAATTCCCTTAGAAGAGTCCTTATGGGAGGACTTGAAGGGAGTGCAGTTACCGCAGTAAGAATAGCAGGAATTAATCATGAATATGCCACTATTCCAGGAATTAGAGAAGACGTTTTAGATATTCTTCTTAATTGCAAGCAACTATCAATAAATAGTTCAAATCCAGAGCTCGAAATCGGCAGGTTAGTAGCGAGCGGTCCAATGCAGGTGAAGGCGAATGACATCCAATTCTCCTCTCAAGTTGAAATTGTTGATGGCGAAAAACCGATCGCGACTATTCAGGAGGGTCATAACTTAGAGTTGGAAATCCATGTTGAAAGAGGTGTTGGATATAGACCCGTAGACCGTAAGAGTGAAGAGATAACTGCTATTGATTTACTTCAAATAGATGCTGTATTTATGCCAGTAAAGAGAGTGAACTTTACGATTGATGAAACTGCTGTAGCAGAAGGTGGAACGGGAAGAGAAAGATTAAAAATGGAAGTCGTAACGGATGGTTCAACAAGTCCTGACGATGCTATTGCTGAAGCTGCAAATCAGTTAATAGAACTTTTTCAGCCCCTTGCTACTGTCACAATGGTTGAGGAAATTCCTGAAGAACCTGAACCATCTCCTGAAGCTCAAATTCCTCTGGAGGAACTAAACTTGTCCGTTAGAGCATATAATTGTCTGAAACGGGCGCAAGTTAACTCAGTTTCGGATTTAATGGGCTTTAGCTATGAAGATCTTCTTGAAATTAAGAACTTTGGCTCTAAATCTGCAGATGAGGTTATTGAGGCTCTTGAGCGCATCGGTATTTCTATTCCACAAAGCAGAACATCTGTTTAACCATTTTTAAGATTATGAGACACCAACTTAGAATTCCATTATTAAGTAAACCTGCTGACCAGAGGAAAGCACTTCTAAGAGGTTTAACAACACAATTAATTAGGGAAGGTAGAGTAACGACAACAAAAGCTCGGGCAAAAGCTTTAAGAAATGAAGCTGAAAGAATGATTTCACTCGCGAAAGAGGGAAGTTTGGCTTCTAGGAGAAGGGCTATTGGATACATTTATGATAAGAAATTAGTGCATTCATTATTTGAAAAAGCAAAGGAAAGATATGGAGACAGAAATGGTGGCTATACACGAATAGTCAGAACTGTATCTAGAAAAGGTGATAACGCTCAGATGGCTATTATCGAGCTTGTTTAAGTTAGTTAATAAAGGGGCTTTTACTAAAAAATAACTTTTGAAAAGGGTAGCTTTACTAGTCCAATATGATGGATCTCATTATTCAGGTTGGCAAAAACAAAAAAATGCAAGTACTGTTCAAGAAGTTTTAGACAGGGCTCTCTTAAAGATTACAAATCACACAGTAAAGACTTTTGCAGCAGGCAGGACTGATGCTGGAGTTCATGCATCAGGTCAAGTAGTACACTTTGATGTTGATTGTGTTATTCCAGGAAATAGTTATTCTGATGTCTTAAATAGTCTTTTACCCTCAACAATTAGGATCTTGGAATCAGTTGAGGTTAAAGATAGTTGGCATGCATGCTATTCAGCAATGTATAGACATTATCGATATGTCATTAATAACAGTAAATTCCCTAACTTGTTCATTAATAATTGGTCATGGCATAGATATCAAAAAGTATTAGATGAAGTTTTAATGTTAAATGTATCCAAGACAATGGAAGGAGAACATGATTTTTTTGCTTTTCAGAAAAGTGGTAGTAATAGAACAAACTCTATTACAAAAATAAAAAATATAGATATTCAAAGAGTAGAAGATTTGATTTTAGTTGATATTAAAGCTACTGGTTTTTTATATGGAATGGTTCGTTTAATTGTTGGTCAACTAGTTTTAGTTGGAGAAAAAAAAATTTCGCCAGAAATTTTTACAGATAGATGGGTAAACAAAAAGAAAAATGATGTTAAAGAATCTGCTCCTGCTAAGGGATTATGTTTTGTAAATGCTGTATATAAAGAAAATGTTTTTAAAAAGATTAATAACAATGATTTGTTCCCTCTATTTTTAATTAAGGGTTTTTCTTAAGTAAAGTTTAATTAAGCGGATTATTTGTGTAAATCATTCAAAACTGTTGTTTAATATTCCTCTAATAAGGTAGAATTTAGGACTAACTTTAAATTTATTTGCATAAATTTGGTAAATGAATAAAACAATTACTCCATCTTTAGAAACCATTGAAAGAAATTGGTTTTTAGTTGACGCAAAAGATAAGACACTAGGGAGACTTGCTACAGAAATTGCCACTGTATTAAGAGGTAAGAATAAACCAACTTTTTCTCCTCATCTGGATACTGGAGATTTTGTCATTGTAGTAAATGCTGAAAAAGTTGAGGTAACAGGTAAAAAAGCATCACAAAAGTTGTATAGGAGACATTCTGGAAGACCAGGAGGAATGAAAATTGAAAAATTTGAGTCTCTACAAGAAAGAATTCCTGAAAGAATCATCGAGCAAGCTGTTAAGGGTATGCTGCCACATAACTCTTTAGGAAGACAGCAATTTAAAAAACTAAAAGTTTATAAAGGTGCTGATCATCCTCATGCTGCTCAGAATCCTGTATTATTAAATAGTTAATTCATCAAAATGAATAGTCAAATAAAAAACAAAGCTGTTTACTGGGGAACTGGAAGAAGAAAAACTTCAGTAGCTAGAGTTCGCTTGATTCCAGGAAATGGACTAATAAAAATTAATGGTCGTTCTGGAGATGATTACTTGAACTTTAATCCTCTTTACTTAAATTCAATAAAAGCACCTTTGCAAACATTAGGTCTTGAAAACTCTTATGATATTTTGGTAAATGTTTTTGGTGGTGGATTGACTGGTCAAGCAGATGCTATCAAGCAAGGAGCAGCAAGAGCACTTTGTGAACTATCTCCTGACAATAGGAAACCTCTAAAAACTGAAGGCCATCTCAGTAGAGATCCTAGAGCTAAGGAAAGAAGAAAGTATGGTCTTAAAAAAGCGAGAAAAGCTCCTCAATTCTCTAAACGTTAAAGGAATTTAAATCATGCCAAAATCAGAAATACACCCAAAATGGTATCCAGATTCAAAAGTTATTTGTAATGGAGAAGTTGTAATGACGACTGGCTCCACACAACCTGAATTACATGTTGATGTATGGAGTGGTAATCATCCTTTCTTCACTGGAACTCAAAAAATTCTTGATACAGAAGGTAGGGTTGATAGATTCATGAAAAAATATGGAATGGGCTCAGCTAATTCAGCCACATCAAAAGATCAAAAAGAAGAAAAAGATTCTAAAAAATAGAATTTTCAAAAATTAAGCACAATTTCAATTGGAATACACAACATTAATTGCAAGGTTGAAAACTGCTTCAGAAAATTTTGAAAATTTGGAAGTGCAGCTTGCAGATCCTGATATAGCTAATGATCCAAAAAAATTAGAATCAATAGCAAGAGAAAGGTCAAAATTGGAACCGTTGGTGATTGATTTTAATAAGTTGCTTGATACTGCTAAAGAAATCGAAGATTCAAAAAATCTACTAAAAGAGAATAGAAATGATAAAGAAATGGAATCTTTGATAAATGAGGAGTTAATAACTCTAGAGGAATTTAAGAATGAATTGATTCAAAAAACGACAATCGCTTTATTACCAAAAGATCCAAGAGATGAGAGAAGTGTAATGTTAGAAATCAGAGCCGGTGCTGGAGGAAACGAGGCTTGTATTTGGGCGGGTGATTTAGCAAGAATGTATGAAAGATATGGACAAAAAATTGGATGGTCTGTAAAACCTGTTAGTGCTTCGGAGTCAGATATAGGAGGATTTAAGGAGTTAGTTATCTCCGTTAAGGGAGATTCTGTATATAGTCAACTTAAATTTGAGGCCGGTGTACATAGAGTCCAGAGAGTTCCAGCTACTGAATCTCAAGGTAGAGTTCACACCTCGACTGCTACAGTAGCCGTCATGCCTGAGGCTGATCCTGTTGAGGTTAAGATTGATCCAACTGATCTAGAGGTTGGTACAGCAAGATCAGGAGGAGCAGGGGGACAAAATGTTAATAAGGTAGAGACAGCTATTGATCTTCTCCACAAACCTACAGGAATAAGAGTTTTTTGTACTCAAGAGAGATCACAGTTGCAAAATCGCGAACGAGCAATGGAAATTTTAAGAGCTAAATTATATGAAATTCAATTAAAAGAAGCCAATGCAAAAGAGAGATCACAAAGGCTTTCCCAGGTCGGAACAGGTGATAGGAGTGAAAAAATTAGAACTTATAATTTTAAAGATAACAGGACAACTGATCATAGATTAGGCTCCAATTTTTCACTAGAACCAATTCTTGCTGGTCAATTGGATGAAGTGATTGATGCATGTATAGCGCAAGAACAAAAAAGAATGATGGAAGATTTTACTAACGAAGTAAATTAAGATTTTATTTTTTATTAGATTGTAATTCCTATTACGTATTTACTCCATTCTTTATGTCTGCCAGAGTCAATTTGTCTTGTGGCCTCAAAATTAAGATTACTAAGTGGACGATAAGGATTGCGTTTTAAAGGCATATTTGCCTCTTCTGGGGTTCGGTTACCTTTTTGTACATTACATCTGAGACATGCTGTAGTAACATTTTCCCAGTTGTCTGTCCCACCCCTGCTTCTCGGTAAAACATGATCTATTGATAGGTCACTTCCCCGATAGTTACAGTACTGGCAAGAATTATTATCTCTCAGAAGAATATTTTTTCTTGTTAAAGAAACTTCTCTAAAAGGGACCTTTACGTAGTAACGAAGTCTTATAACTGTCGGCAATTTTCTACCGCAATGTATCGAATATGAATTATCTTCCTCTAAGCTTTCTGCTTTACCTTTGATCATCAAAATAATGGCTCTTCGCCAAGAAGTGATGTTTAAAGGTTCATAAGATGCATTTAAAACTAGAGTCTGGCCCATGCCAAAATACAATTTACATGTCATGCTAACTGTATATTTAAATAAGCGCATGTAATTGTGCAAAGTTAATGCAAATTCGGCAAACAAATAAGCGATTTCATTTTAAAAAATATACAAATTTTGATAGAGATATAGATCCGAAACAAAGAGCCTGGATTGAAGTCAATGGTGAAGCAATAGAAAAAAATGTAAGGCAGTTAAGATCTAAATTAAGCAAAAATTGTCAATTTATGGCAGTTGTTAAAGCTGATGGATATGGACATGATTCAAAAGTAGTATCAGAATATGCAATCAAAGGTGGAGCTTCGCAATTAGGAGTTGCCACTTTAAAAGAAGGGATTAAGCTCCGTTCTTCTGGAGTTAACAAACCAATTCTTGTTTTGGGAAATCTATTTACGAAAAAGGATTTAATAATAGCCTTTAAAAATGATCTTATGCCAACTATCAGTAGTCTTAGAGAGTGTTTAATTTGCAACAATATTGGTAAGCAGGTTGGGTTGAAATTTTCTCTACATCTTAAGGTTGATACTGGAATGTCAAGATTAGGATTTGAATCTGATAAGTTTATTCAGGAATTTGAAAAAATAAAATCTTTTGAAAACATTTCAATAGAAGGAATATATAGTCATTTATCATCTGCAGATGAAGATTACCCATTAGACCCTAAAAGCAGTACTCAATTACAAAGAGTAAAGTTTAATGAATTATTAAAGCAAATTAACGTTGATAGTGATCACAATATCAAAATTCATTTGGCCAATTCTGCGGGAATGCTTCTTAACAAAGATTTTCATTTTCATATGGTACGTGTTGGGCTTTCTATGTATGGATACAGTCCTCTAGCTAAAATAGACAAAAATTTATTACTTAAACCAGCTTTATTTTTGAAAGTTAAAGTAGCTTTTATAAGGATTATCGATCAAGGTGTAAGTGTAAGTTATGGAGGAAAGTTTGTAAGTAGAAGAAAAACTAAGTTAGCTGTATTAAGTATTGGATACGCAGATGGAGTTCCAAGAAATCTTTCAGGAAAGATAAACGTTATCCATAATAATAAACTTTATCCCCAAGTTGGATCCATAACTATGGATCAAATGATGGTTGACATAACTGATTCAGATGAAATTAAAGTTGGTAGTACTATGGTATTACTAGGATCTGAAGGCGATAAAACAATTTCTCCAATTGATTGGGCAAGGGAATCTAATACTATTCCTTGGGAAATTCTTTGTTCTTTTAAAAATAGATTGCCGAGAGTTCAAGTTGATTAGACATTTCGATAAAATAAATAATTTTGAATGTTTGCAAATAAATTGATAATGTATAAGAAATGGAGAGGTGGCTGAGTGGTTGAAAGCGGCTCCCTGCTAAGGAGTTACAGGAGGTAACTTTTGTCGAGGGTTCGAATCCCTCCCTCTCCGTAATTTGTTCAGAAAATTTTTAATTAATACTTGTTTTAAAATAAGTCAAAATTAATTTCTTTGAGGTCATAAATAGAATTTATAATCAAGTCAGCGCCTGCATTTCTTAGATTTTTTTCGTAAGAATCACGTTCTTTTAATCGAGAATTGAAATGTAAATGAGGTGGAGCTATTCCAATACTTATGAATTTCTGAGATGGTATTTCCTTTCTAGCGTTTATAACTGTATTTATATCTGCAATAGTATCTCCCACATATGCGATGGGAATATTTGATTCACCAAGTTTATCTCCAATAAGTTTTTTTGATAATTTAATAAAACCTTTAGGGTCAGGTTTGTCGGGGGCATCTCCCATAGATATTAATGGTGGTGATTTTAGTCCAAGTCTTTTTTCTAAAACAAATTTTGCAGAAGCAGGCTCTGCACCACTAACAAAACCCCAGATTATTCCATTGCTTTGAATTAAATCAAAAAACTTTTTATCAACTAATAACTCCTCATTTGTTATGTATCCAGACCAATATTTACTCTCTTTATTTGGATCTCCACCAAAGTAAAACTCTTCAAAACATTTTACTATTTCCTCTCTTGGAGGAATTTTAAGGTTTAAGTTATCTTTTTTGATACATCTTTTTATAAGTTCTAAACTTAAATCCCAGTCATTATTCCAGATCCCTTCATTTTTTGCATTATCAATATCCATATAACTTGGCTCCCATCCGCAAAATTTGTAAACTGTTTTTTTTAATGAAAGTCTGTAACTATTTTCTACACTGCGGATCACCCCATCTATATCAAACAAAATTAAACCAATATTTTTCAATTAATTTCCTTAATTATTATAAAAGATTAGTATTCTTATAAAAAAAAAGCAAAGAAAAACATTCTATTTATTAAATTATGGATTATCTAAATTTAATTTTGTAAATAACCTCTGGGAGTGAGAAATATTTCATCAACTAAGGTTGTTTGAGAATTGCCAATAATAATGATTGACAACATATCAATCTCTTTAAAAGGAATGGTGTTTAAAGTAACAAATTTTTTGGATTGATTTTCTCTCCCTACTTGCCTAGCCACTAGAACTGGAGTATCCTCATGCCTAGTTTGTAAACATATATCTATTACACTTTTTAGCTGCCAATTTCTTTCAATGGATTGAGGATTAAATAAAGCTATTACAAAATCACCAACAAGAGCTCCTTCAATTCTTTTTTCTATTAAAGACCATGGCGTTAATTTATCGCTTAGGCTTATTGAACAAAAATCATTCATTAGTGGTGCGCCGCTAATCGCAGCAGCTAATTGAACACTACTTATACCTGGATGTACTTCAAAGTAAGGCCTATGTTCTTTTTTGATTTTTTGAAGTAATTCTAAAAGTAAACCAGCCATGCCATAAAATCCTGATTCACCTGAAGAAATTAAAGCCACTTTAATTCCTTCCTCGGCTAGTTTAATTGCTTTACTGCATCTCTCTTTTTCTTCAGTAAGTTTACTTTCAATTAAAACTTGATCACTCCTTTTTAGGGGCTTAATTAAATCTAAATACATTTTGTATCCGATCCAAACAGTACATCTTGAAAGTGCTTTTTTTGCATTATTGGTTAGGAAGGAGATATCACCAGGCCCACTCCCAATAATGTGTATTTCGCCATGAGTTGGATTATATTGATTCTTTGATTCTGCTACAGCGATAGTTACTGCCCCAGATTCATTTTTAAAAATTCTTTTTTCTTCTAATAATTTTGCATCTTTTCCTGCTGCGAGTAAGCAAGAGGCTTCTGCTACGGAAGGAGTGCCAATTTCCTTTTGTACGACATTTGATGGATTTGGAACAATTATTTTTGAAAGATCTTCTTTACTAAAAAACTTTATAGGCAAGTTTTTTCCTTCAGCAACTTCTAATATTCCTTTCTCGTCTTTTTTAAGATCAATAGTTGCAAATCCCGCAATTGATTGTTGTGATAAATTTCTTGATTCTAAAAAATTATTTAAAGAATTTCCTATTAATTCTTTGCTTGTATCTCTTTCACACCCAATGCCAATCCATAATACGGGCGGATGCCAATTTGTTTCATCATTTTCGAATATACTCACATGAAATGTTGAATCTGGTTTTTCAATTTCTTTTTTATTAATTTGATTAATAATCGCCCCTGATTTGGAAGTTTTCCATAAGCTATTACCAGATAATTGTTTGCAAAATATTTCTTCGTTCTTGGCTTGTTTAATTACTAGTTTTGACCAATCCTTTATATTGCCAGATCTTTTCCAACCCCATTGATTTCCAAATGCATCAAGATTTAAGAAGCTTTGATCATTGGAATTATTAGTTTCTATTATTTCGCCGCCAAGTAAATTAGCAATTTGATATGCAATATTTTGCGCATTTGACTGGTGTAAGCCAATTAAAGGAACTATCTTGGAACATTTGTTATCTATAACGATTACACCTGGATCTTGATCTTTAGAGGTTAAAAAAGAATTTATTATGCGTATTGATGCAGCAATTGAGCCTATAAAAATTATAAAATCTATCTCCGGCCATTTTTTAAGCAAAATTTCTCTAGGTTTTTGTACTTGAATAAGTTCATTTTCCTTACCACCATCTTTTGAAGAACTTGCAATATATATATCTTTGACAAATTCGGTTTTTTTAAGCCTTTTTAAAATTTCTTCTGAATTATTAGATAGACCTATTGCAATTCCTTTCAAATCAGAAACTATTGATAGTTATGTTGAAATTATATCCTGTCGCTGGATTTAAAAAATTTTCTTTGAAATATAAAAAAAAATTTAAGAAATTTACATAAAATTTGAGTAAAAATACTCATAAATCAGTCATAGACTGGAATTTAACAAAATAGTCATATAGTAACAATCATTAGAACATTTGTTACGTTAATGCATATCGAAAGAATCTTTGCCTTATTATTTTTTAAACGAGGATCTTAATAAAAGATTGATTCGTTTTCTTTGAGATTATTATTAAAGATAAACTCAAGAACTTATAAATCTAATTTAAGATCAATTATTTTCGAGGTGCTAGATGACCATCAGCCCACCAGAAAGTGGAGAAAAAAACAAAAAGGTTTTAGAAGAGCCTGTTAAGGCAGATCCTAGACCAATTGACTTTGCCAAATTAGATAAGCCAGGTTTCTGGTCTAGTAAATTATCTAAAGGGCCAAAGACTACAACTTGGATTTGGAATTTGCATGCAGACGCACATGATTTCGATGTGCATACAGGGGATGCTGAAGAAGCAACAAGAAAAATCTTTTCAGCTCATTTTGGACACCTTGCAGTTATTTTCATATGGATGAGTGCTGCATTTTTCCATGGAGCTAGATTTTCTAATTATTCAGGTTGGTTAGCAGATCCAACTCATGTTAAACCTGGGGCTCAACAAGTATGGGCTGTTGTGGGTCAAGAAATGCTCAATGCTGATCTTGGTGCTAACTACAACGGCATTCAAATCAGTTCAGGAATATTTCACATGTGGCGAGCATGGGGAATAACTAACGAAACTGAGTTAATGGCTTTAGCTATAGGTGCTGTAGTAATGGCCGCACTTATGCTTCATGCAGGAATTTTTCACTATCACAAAGCAGCCCCAAAAATGGAGTGGTTTCAAGATATTGAGTCTATGCTTAACCATCATATAGCTGGTTTAGTAGGACTAGGATCTTTAGCCTGGGCAGGACATTGTATTCATATTGGAGCTCCTACAGCTGCTCTTTTAGATGCAATTGATGCAGGTTCTCCTCTAGTTATTAATGGAAAGGAAATAGCAACTATTGCAGACATGCCTATGCCTCATCAACTCTGCGATCCGCAGATTATCGGTCAGATATTTCCAGGCTTAGCAAGTGGTACAGGTAATTTCTTCAGTTTAAATTGGTTAGCTTTCTCAGACTTTCTTACCTTCAAAGGTGGATTAAACCCTGTGACAGGAAGCTTATGGATGACTGATGTTTCTCATCATCATTTAGCTTTTGGTGTTATAGCAATAATTGGTGGTCATATGTATAGAACCAACTATGGTATTGGTCATAGCATGAAAGAAATATTAGATTCACAACAAGGAGACCCAATATTATTCCCTGCTCCTAAAGGTCACCAAGGTCTTTTTGAGTTCATGGCTGAAAGTAGACATGCGCAGCTATCAGTAAACCTTGCGATGCTTGGATCAATAAGCATTCTTGTATCTCATCATATGTACGCTATGCCACCATATCCATATATAGCTACTGACTACATGACGGTTCTTGGATTATTCACTCATCACATGTGGATAGGTGGATTATTCATAGTTGGAGCTGGGGCACATGCTGGAATTGCGATGGTCCGAGATTATGATCCAGCAAAACACATAGATAATGTATTGGACAGAATTCTAAAAGCTAGAGATGCTCTAATAAGCCATCTTAATTGGGTTTGCATGTGGTTAGGTTTCCATAGCTTTGGACTCTACATTCATAACGACACAATGAGAGCTTTAGGAAGACCTCAAGATATGTTTAGTGATTCTGCAATTCAACTTCAACCAATATTTGCTCAATGGGTTCAAAGCATTCAAGCTTCAGCCGTAGGTACTTCTATATTGGCCGGTACAGCAGAAGCTTTACCTCATAAAGCTATAAGTGAAGTATTTAATGGAAGTTTAGTTGAAGTAGGTGGAAAGGTTGCTATCGCTCCAATTCCCTTAGGAACTGCTGACCTGATGATTCATCACATCCATGCATTCCAAATACACGTAACAGTTTTAATTCTTCTTAAAGGTGTTCTTTATGCAAGAAGCTCAAGATTGATCCCTGATAAAGCATCATTAGGATTTAGATTTCCATGTGATGGTCCTGGTAGAGGAGGCACATGTCAAGTTTCTTCTTGGGATCATGTTTTCTTAGCACTCTTCTGGATGTATAACTGCTTATCAATTGTTATTTTCCATTTTTCTTGGAAGATGCAAAGTGATGTTTGGGGACTAACTGGAGGTAATTTCACTCAAAGTGCCATTACTATTAATGGTTGGCTTAGAGACTTTTTATGGGCTCAATCTTCTCAGGTTTTGACCAGTTATGGTTCAGCTATAAGTATGTATGGTTTGATGTTCTTAGGAGCACACTTTATCTGGGCATTTAGCTTAATGTTCTTATTCAGCGGAAGAGGTTACTGGCAAGAGCTTTTTGAATCAATTGTTTGGGCTCATAACAAACTTAAAGTTGCTCCAACAATTCAACCAAGAGCACTATCAATTACTCAAGGTCGTGCAGTTGGCGTTACTCACTTCTTAGTAGGTGGTATAGCGACTACTTGGGCATTCTTCCACGCTCGCCTTTTCGGCCTGGGCTAATTACCTGAACTTCACCTTTTTAATACAATGGCAACAAAATTTCCATCATTTAACCAGGGTCTAGCTCAGGACCCTACAACCCGACGAATATGGTACGGAATAGCTACCGCCCATGACTTTGAAAGTCATGATGGTATGACCGAAGAAAAGCTTTATCAGAAGCTTTTCTCTACTCATTTTGGTCATCTAGCAATAATCGCCCTCTGGGTAGCTGGCAACTTATTTCATATTGCTTGGCAAGGTAACTTTGAGCAATTTGTACTTGATCCAACCCATGTTCGCCCTATTGCTCATGCTATTTGGGATCCACATTTTGGATCTGGTATCACAGAAGCAATGACACAAGCTGGGGCTAGTGGTCCAGTTAACATAGCTTACTCAGGTCTCTACCATTGGTGGTACACAATTGGAATGAGAACTAATGAGCAACTCTTCCAAGCTTCAATATTCATGAGTATTTTGGCTTGTTGGACTCTATTTGCAGGTTGGTTACACTTACAGCCAAAATTTAGACCCTCATTAGCTTGGTTTAAAAATGCAGAGTCAAGATTAAATCATCATCTAGCTGTCTTATTTGGTTTTAGTAGTATTGCTTGGACAGGACATTTAGTTCATGTTGCTATACCTGAATCAAGAGGACAGCATGTAGGTTGGGATAACTGGTTAACAGTTCTTCCACACCCTGCAGGATTAGCTCCTTTCTTTACTTTAAACTGGGGAGCATATGCCCAAAATCCTGATTCTTTAGATCAAGTATTTGGAACAGCTGAAGGAGCTGGAACAGCAATCTTTACTTTCTTAGGTGGTCTTCATCCTCAAAGTGAAGCTTTATGGCTTACAGATATTGCGCATCATCATATTGCGATTGGAACAGTTTTTGTAATTGCTGGTCATATGTATAGAAATACTTTCGGTATTGGTCATAGCCTCAAGGAAATTACAGAAGCTCATAATACAAGACACCCTAATGATCCTCATAAAGGTAGTTTTGGAATTAATCATGATGGAATATATGAAACTGTAAATAATTCATTACATTTCCAACTTGGATTAGCTTTAGCATCACTTGGTGTAGCAACTTCTCTTGTAGCTCAACATATGGGTGCGCTTCCTTCTTACGCTTTTATTGCCAGGGACTATACTACACAATCTGCTTTATATAGTCATCATCAGTACATAGCAATGTTCTTGATGGTTGGTGCATTTGCACACGGAGCTATTTTCTTTGTAAGAGATTATGATCCCGAATTAAATAAAGATAATGTACTTGCAAGAGTTCTTGGAACAAAGGAAGCTTTGATAAGTCACCTTAGCTGGGTAACAATGTTGCTAGGATTCCATACTCTTGGAATTTATGTGCATAACGATGTTGTTGTAGCTTTTGGTAACCCTGAAAAGCAAATTTTAATTGAGCCAGTATTTGCTCAATTCGTTCAAGCTGCTCAAGGTAAGATGATGTACGGCTTTAACGCTTTATTGTCTGATCCTACAAGTTCAGCAAGTCTCGCTGCTAATTCATTGCCAGGTAATCATTATTGGATGGATCTTATCAATAGACAGGATGCATTAAGTGCTTTCTTACCAATAGGTCCTGCAGATTTCTTAGTCCACCATGCTATCGCTTTAGGTCTTCATACAACTGCTTTAATCCTTATTAAAGGTGCACTTGATGCTAGAGGAACAAAATTAATTCCGGATAAGAAAGATTTAGGATATGCATTTCCTTGCGATGGCCCCGGCCGTGGAGGTACTTGTGATAGTTCATCATGGGATGCTATGTACTTAGCTATGTTCTGGGCATTAAATTTACTAGCATGGGTAACTTTCTACTGGCATTGGAAACACCTAGCAATATGGCAGGGTAATGTTGCGCAATTTAATGAATCAGGAACTTATCTAATGGGTTGGTTCAGAGATTATCTCTGGTTAAACTCTGCTCAACTTATTAACGGATATAATCCATTCGGAGTAAACTCTTTATCTCCTTGGGCTTGGATGTTCCTATTCGGTCACTTAGTTTGGGCTACTGGTTTCATGTTCCTAATTTCATGGCGTGGTTACTGGCAAGAATTAATTGAAACATTAGTTTGGGCACATCAGCGTACTCCAATAGCTAATCTTGTTGGCTGGAGAGATAAGCCAGTTGCACTTTCAATAGTTCAAGCTAGATTAGTTGGACTGGCACATTTCACGATTGGAAACATTCTTACATTCGGTGCTTTTGTTATTGCCTCAACTTCAGGTAAGTTTGGTTAAATTTTCCTTCAAATAATTTAAATCACCACATTTGTGGTGATTTTTTTTGTTTAATTTTAATGTTCTAAATTAAGTTAAAATTATATAAATATTATCAAATATAAATGTCAAATATAAAACAATTAATTTCTATTATTATCCCTGTTTTCAACGAAAGTGAGAGTATTGGTTTTTTATTGGATGAAGTTATAAATGTAATGTCATTTCATAAATTTAATTTTGAATTGATTGTTGTAAATGATGGTTCTAAAGACGATACCCATCAAGTATTAAAAAAATTTACTCTCAAAATTAAAGAATTGTCAGTAATTTCTCTTCGCAAAAATTATGGGCAAACTGCAGCAATTTCAGCTGGCTTTGATAATTCTAAAGGCGATATTGTCATTACTTTGGATGGTGATTTACAGAATGATCCAAATGATATTCCTAAATTAATTTCTGAAATTAATAATGGCTATGATTTGATTTGTGGGTGGAGGTTTGATAGAAAAGATAAATTAATTAATAGAAAAATACCATCAAAAATAGCGAATAAATTAATAGCTCACGTAACAGGGTTGAAATTGCATGACTATGGATGTTCATTAAAAGCTTTTAAGAAAGAAATAATAAATGATATTAAGTTGTATGGTGAACTTCACAGGTTTCTGCCCGTTTTAGCAAATATTGAAGGTGCAAGAATCAAAGAAATTAAAGTAAATCATAGAAGCCGGCAATATGGATCTAGTAAATATGGAATCGATAGAACTTTTAGAGTTTTAATGGATTTACTAACTGTTTGGTTTATGACTAAATTTTTAACAAGACCAATGTATGGATTTGGCTTTGTTGGAATTATAAGTATTTTCATTAGCCTTGCGATGAGTTCTTATTTGATAGTTTTAAAAATAATGGGCGAGGATATTGGAAATCGTCCGTTGTTAATGTTTGCATTAATATTAGGAATTGCTGGTGTTCAATTATTTAGCTTTGGATTATTGAGTGAACTTTTAATTAGGACTTATCATGAAAGTCAAAGTCGTCCAATTTATAGAATTAGGTCAATAAGTAGTGCCGATCAAAATTGAATTTTTACTTGAATTTTCTGATTAATAAAGCTGAAATTTCAACCACTTCAGAAGAAATATCTTTTAAGCCTTTTTGCAAAATTGGTAAAGTTGATTTTTCAGCCAATTCTTCCGCAATTTTAAATGCCTTTAATTTATTTTCTTTATTACACTGAAAAAGACTAAACATTTTAATTCTTTGAGAGTTTTTATAAAATACTGAATAGTTTTTTTTCGTGATTGTATAAAAAACTCTTCTTTTTAGATGAAAATTTATTATTTTTGTTTAATTTAATAGAATTTAAATTGCTTTAATTTGTTAACTTTTTAAATCTTCTTTTTTTAAAAACTACAAGTAATATTCCTATAAAAATAATAAGTAAATTTGCGAAAAAATTTAACATTTAAAAAGTTAATAATTTTTATATCATCCAGTAAAAAAATTAACACTATTTCGCAGATAAATACTAAAGTGTTTAAAGATGTTTAAAGAACTATGCCATCTGATTTACCAAGTCTTTTACCCTCAATTTTTGTTCCATTAATTGGTATAGCAACGCCTGCTGTTTTTATCGTATTGATTGGAAGATTAATTACAGCAACTGAATAAATTATCAAACACTAAACTATTAAAAAAATGAGCGACTTTCAAAAATCATTCTCAGAATCAACAAGTTCTATAAAGTTTGATGAGAAATACATAGATAATTCTGTACAACCAAATGATATTGGCGTAGCAGAACAATGGGCAGTAAAAACAGTTGCTGATCCTTGTGTTGGTAATTTAGCTACCCCAGTTAATAGTGGTTATTTTACAAAAGCCTTCATAAATAATTTACCTTTTTACAGAGAAGGTATTTCCCCTAATTTTAGAGGTTTAGAAACTGGAGCTGCTTTTGGATATCTTCTATACGGACCTTTCACTATGACTGGCCCATTAAGAAATTCTGAATTTGCTCTAACAGCTGGACTTCTCGCTACTATTGGAGCTGTTCATATTTTGACAGCACTTTTTGTTCTATACAATGCACCTGGTAAAGCACCTAATGTTCAACCTCCAGATGCCACTGTTAATAATCCGCCAAAGGACTTATTTACAAGAGCTGGTTGGGCTGATTTTACAAGTGGATTTTGGTTAGGAGGCTGCGGAGGAGCTGTTTTTGCTTGGTTACTTGTTGGGACATTACACTTAGATACCATAATGCCAATTATTAAAAATATTTGGACTGCTGGCTAATTCCTAAATAAAAGAATAAGTAATATTTAAATTTAATTTAAAATTAAAATATGAGCTCTATTAATTAACGTATAGTTCTGTCCCATCTATAATTTCTAACTACGCGTCCTGCCGAAATTAGTTTAGATTTATAATGAAATGAGATTTTGTCATTAGACTTTTTTAGGGTATCTAATCCTATTCCATTTCTGCCAAAATCCTTACCAGAGCTATGGTAATACAATCCGTCTCCCTTGTAGATTCCTATATGATCACATTTTTCTTCATTTCCAAAAAATAAAAGATCGCCAGGTCGTAGAGCCGTATATGATTCTTTGTAATAAAAAAGGTGTTTACAAAAACTTTTTATTTGAGAAGAGTCTCGAGGTATATGAATTTGGTGCTTTAAAAAAGCAGTCTGAATTAATCCAGAACAATCAAAATTGGGCCCTAATGTTCCTCCCCAAAGGTATTCATTATTTAACTCAGATTGATCCTTGATCCAATCTAAAATTGAGTTAACTTTATCTTTTATAAAGAAGTGTTCTTTTTTTGAATTCTCAGGTTTTCCTAATTCGTATTTCTCAATAATTAATCCATCTAAATTTATCCAACAGACGTAACCATCTTCATATAGTTGAACTAGTATTCTTGATAATTTATGGTTGTTAAGAGAAATATTTGGATAAATAAGCCTAAAAATTCTATTTTTAAATATTTCAGTAACTAAATCATCTTTTGTTTCATTTTGATATCCAGAAATATTAACTTTTAATTTCCACCAAATAGTTTTTGAAAAATTAGTTTGTTTAAATAGTGAGATAGGATTTTTATAACTTTCCATACAATGTCCTTTTACTATTTAAGTAAAGAGATGGGTTTAGCCTTAAATGATATTTTAGGGAGAGCATGCTCTTATAATAAAGATTTTTCAAGAGAAGATATTTCGATAACTTGGATTAATTATAAAAGTGAAAATAAAAGTGTATTTAAAGGTTTTGGAACTGGTATTAATAATAAAAAAATGGTTTACCCTGCCAGCATAGTCAAGTTGGTTTATGGCCTTGCTGCATATTATTGGATTAAAAAAGGAAGTTTATTATTATCAGATGAAATTATTGATGCTGTAAGGAAAATGTTGTCTTTTTCCAGTAATAATGCAACAAGCTTTTTAATTGATTTACTTACTGGAACAACAAGTGGACCTTGTATTGAAGGTGAATTATGGGAAAATTGGAAATATCAAAGAACTATAATAAACGATTGGCTACATGATTTACATTGGGAGGAATTGAGCGGCATAAATTGCTGTCAGAAGACTTGGGATGATGGACCATTCGGTCGTGAAAAAGAATTTTATGGACATAATAATGAAAATAGAAACGCTATGAATTCTGATTCGGCTGCACGGGTTTTGGAGGAAATTATGCTTCATATTGATTATCAAAAAAATGATTTAAATTTACGAAGTTTTTTAAAAAGAAATTTAAATAAATTTGTTCTTAAAAACGATTCTCTTAATCAAATAGATGGTTTTTTGGGTGCAGGATTACCAGAAAGCATTAATCTTTGGAGTAAAGCAGGCTTAATGTCTGAAGTAAGACATGATTCTGCTTGGTGGACTAATAGTCAATCTCTACATACTTTATTAGTAGTTTTTTGTGATGGAGAAAAATATTCCAAAGATACTTCCTTCTTACCATCAATATCAAAAGAAGTATATGAATTTAATAAAAGATATAATATTTAGCACTAAATTAAATCGTCTAAGTAATTAGGATCTAATTTGTCAGTATATGCTTCATAAGGTAACATCATTATTTCTTCAAAATCTAAATCATTCATAATCCATTCTCTATATTCAGCTAATAAACATTTTCTATCTTCATTATCTAATTCATAAATACGCAACGCTGTATCTTTGAAATTTTCTTTAATTAAATTTTCAATTTCTTTTCTCTTCATTTTATGTTAATTCTCCTTCCAAAATCACTCTCCTTATTGTTGATAATGCAATTCCTGTCTGTGATCTGATTGATCGATATGAATATCCTTCATTGCGCAATCTGATTACTAAAGATTCTTTTAAAGGACTTATTTTAGGCCTTCCTCCCAGATTATTTCCAGATAATTTTCTGCGTAAAAGTTGTTCTTTTTTTCTTTCACCTAAACTTTTGTCTTCTAAATTATCTAATTCATATAAAATCTTAAAAATTGAAGAAATTTCATTAGAGGATGCATTAGCAGCAAAAAAACCAGTCAAAGTTCGCAATTTAACATCCTTATTAATAAGTTTATTTATTGTCCTCAAACATTCTTTTTTATTTTTAAAGGCTCGGTCAAGATGAGTTAATATAAATAAATCGCCTCTAGATAAGCAATTCATAGCTTTATTAAGTTGGGGTTTGATTTCTTCATCTAAACTTATAAATTCAGAGAAAACTAAACTGCAACCCTCTTCCTTTAAAATTTTTATTTGCTCTTCTAAGTATTCATATTCATTATTAGCAGCTCTGGCATAACCTATTGTTTTAGAGCTTTTATTTTTTTCAGATAGTAAAAGACGTTTTCTTTTAAATTTAAAAGTCAATGTTTTATTACGTATATTTTTTACTGTATCAATAAATTATAAAAAAAACACTTTTTAGAACAAAAAATTATCAAAATTGTTGAATATTTGCTAAGCTAGAGATAAATTTATATGTTCTGATATCTGTATTAAAAATAACGTTCTAGATTCTGTTTTAGTTTTAGTTGATGGAACAAATATATTTCTAAGTACTTACTTGAATTAGGATTTATTAAATTATCGATGGACTATTTAAATTAATGTAATTTTAGACTTCTATTGAATAGGCCTCATTTTTGAAATTATTAATAGTTAATTCAAATTGTTTTTAGTAAAATAAGACTACAGGCTAAAAACAATTAAATTGACTAATAATCCTAATAGTTTAATTTCAAAACCTCATTGGTTAAGAGTAAAAGCTCCTCAAGTTGAGAGAATTGGGCATACTGCAAATTTGTTAAATGATTTAAATCTCAATACTGTATGTCAAGAGGCAAGTTGTCCAAATATTGGTGAATGTTTTGCTAGTGGAACTGCAACTTTCCTCATAATGGGACCTGGCTGTACTAGGGCATGTCCATATTGTGATATTGATTTTGATAGATCTAAAAGAGAATTAGATCCAACAGAACCATATCGTTTAGCTGAAGCAGTTTATAGAATGAAACTTAAACATGTTGTAATAACATCAGTTAATAGAGACGATCTTGAGGATGGTGGCGCATCTCAATTTTTTGAATGTGTTTATCAAGTAAGAAAACAATCTCCTGAAACTACTATTGAACTTTTAATACCTGATCTTTGTGGTAACTGGAAAGCGCTTGAAAAAGTTCTTGATTCAAATCCGAACGTATTAAACCACAATATTGAGACTGTGCCTTCACTATATAAAAAAGTAAGACCTCAGGGTAAATATGAGAGAACTCTTGAGTTACTTAAAAGAACCAGAGACTATTCTCCCAAAGTTTATACAAAGTCAGGCTTTATGCTTGGTCTAGGAGAAAAAGATGAGGAGGTCTTAAGTCTTCTTGAGGATTTAAAAAGTAATTTCGTTGATATTGTTACTATTGGTCAATATTTATCTCCTGGCCCTAATCATTTGCCTGTTCAAAGATTTGTAAGTCCCTCAAAATTCAATTATTTTAAAGTTTTCGGCGAAAAAAATTTGGATTTTATGCAAGTAGTCAGTTCTCCTTTAACAAGAAGCAGTTACCATGCAGAAGAGATTCAAAAACTTATGAAAAAGTATCCAAGATAGTAATTTTCATTTATTTGAATCTACCCATTCATTTAATTTCCATTCAACTAGATCATTTTTAATCATTGGATCATTCTTAATTATTTTTAGTGCATTTTCGTAATTATTTATTTCAAGAATTAGTAATCCGCCGGCGCCTGGCCTCTTTAACTCATCTATTAAAAAACCACTTTTTATATTTATTCCCTCTTTTTTTAATTTTTTTATCCAATCATTATGTTGGTTAATTACTTTTCGTTTTAAATAATTATTAATTAAGTATTCTTTTTTTAGAATTTCAGTTTTTACAAAGAAAGGCATTTACATTTTCTTTATGCCAAGCATCTCTTCTTCACTTGGGGGAACAATTAATTTGAAAGTACTCTTGAAATGAGACCAATTTTCAATTATTTTGGCGGCCTTTAAGCTATTTGTTTTTGCTCGATATTCTCTAATAATTTCCAATAAAATATCTTCCTGCCTTGATGAAGTTATTTTATGAATGCTTACTATTTCCTTATTAACTTTATTATTTAAATCATTATTCTCATCGATTATGAAAGCTATTCCACCAGTCATGCCTGCACCAATGTTCCTTCCTGTGGAACCTAGAATAACTACTTTCCCACCAGTCATGTATTCACAACAATGATCTCCTGCTCCCTCTGTTACTGCTGTAGCACCACTATTTCTTACTGCAAATCTTTCTCCTGATTTTCCTAAAGCAAATAATTTTCCACCTGTTGCTCCATAGAGGCAAGTATTTCCTAGGATAACTTGTTCTGAGGAGATTTTATCTATTTTTGGTGGAATTATTGTGAGTATTCCTCCATTCATTCCTTTACAAACATAATCATTAGCTTCTCCGATTAATTGAACATTCATTCCCTTTAATAAAAAGGCACCAAAGCTTTGTCCCGCATAGCCTTTGAAATTTAAGTTAAGTTCGCCATTGAAGCCTGTGTTTCCATGAAGTTCTGCGATTTCGCCTGATATTTTCGCACAAACACTTCTATCTATATTTTTTATCTCAATTTCTTTAGTTAATTTTTCGTGGTTTTTAATTGAATCTATAAATTCAGTATCAGACAAAAACTCATCTTCTAATACAGAACCATTACTATGAGCATTTTTTGAATGTTTTAACCATGATCTATCAGTGTCTAGGTGTTCATTATTTACTAAAGAAGAGAGATCGATATTAGAAGTTTTTGGAAGACTGATATTTCTTACAGAAAGAAATTCTTGATTTCCAATCAGTTCTTCCATAGTAGAGACTCCAATACTACTCATTATCTGTCTTACTTCTTCAGCAATATATAAGAAAAAATTGACAACATTTTCTGGAATACCTTTAAATCTTTTTCTTAACTCTTCTTTTTGAGTAGCAACTCCAACAGGACACTTGTTTGTATGGCAAACCCGAGCCATTATGCATCCTTCAGCAATCATCGCTACAGAACCGAAACCGTATTCTTCAGCACCTAGTAAAGCTGCAATAACTACATCCCAGCCTGTTTTAAGTCCTCCATCAGTTCTTAAAATTATTCTTTCACGTAAGTTATTTTCTAAGAGAGATTTATGAACCTCAGCAACACCTAATTCCCATGGTAAACCTGCATGTTTAATAGAACTTAGGGGCGAAGCTCCTGTACCTCCGTCATGGCCTGAAATTTGAATTACATCTGCATTAGCTTTGCTTACTCCAGCAGCAATAGTGCCTATACCAATTTCAGAAACAAGTTTAACGCTCACTTTCGCTTTTGGATGGACTTGGTGTAAGTCATGGATAAGTTGAGCTAAATCTTCAATTGAATAAATATCATGATGCGGGGGAGGAGATATTAGAGCTACTCCAGGTTTACTATTTCTTAGTTTTGCGATGTAAGAATCAACTTTTGGACCAGGCAATTGTCCCCCTTCTCCAGGTTTCGCACCTTGAGCCATCTTAATTTCGAGTTGTTTACCACTTCTTAGATATTCAGGTGTGACTCCAAATCTACCTGATGCTATTTGTTTGATAGCTGAACACGCGGTGTCTCCATTTTCTAGACCTTTAATAAATGGTAACGTGGCTGATTGAGTATTTTCATCGATATCATTTAAAACATTAAAACGAGCTGGATCTTCTCCCCCTTCTCCACTATTACTTTTGCCACCAATTCTGTTCATAGCAACTGCTAACACTTCATGCGCTTCTCTTGATAAAGCACCCAAACTCATTCCTCCAGTACAGAACCTTTTGCAAATTGATTCAACACTTTCAACTTCATCTAATGGGATGCTTTTTCTTTTTGAACTAATTGTTAGTAAATCTCTCAGAGATGTTGTCGGTCTATTACTAATGAGTTTTTTGTAAGTTTCAAAATGATCGTATCCAGGACCTTGTTTTACAGCTGAATGTAAAACTTTGGACATCTCAGGGTTATTGGAATGATATTCTCCATTATTTCTAAATTGTACAAATCCTAAAAATTCTAATTTTTTTAAATCGATCTCTGGGTAGGCTTTTGCATGTATTGAAATTGTTTCATTAGTTAATTCTTTTAATGTTATGCCGGCAATGCGGCTTGTTGTACCATCAAAAGCAACTTTTATTAAGTCAGATCCAAGGCCTACAGCTTCAAAAATTTGTGCGCCATGGTAACTAGATAAAAGTGAGATGCCTATTTTCGAAAGAATTTTCCTAAGACCGTCTTCTAAAGCTTTTTTAATATTTTCTTGAACATCAATTATTGATAATGGATTTATTTTTTTGCTATCAATGAGTTTTTGAGTTTTTGGATGTTTTAACCAGTGTCTACCTGCTTCGAAGGTCAACCAAGGGCAAACTGCGCTTGCACCATAACCAATCAAACAAGCCAAGTGATGTGTGCTCCAACATTGACCTGTTTCAACAATTAGAGAGGCTTTTAGCCTGATTTCTTTTTTTAGAAGATAATGATGAATTGCCCCAACAGCAAGTAAAGGAGGAATAAATGTCTTTTTAGGATTAATTCCTTTATCAGAAATAACTATTAAAGAGCAACCTTCTTTTATAGAGAGCTCACTCTGTTTACAAATTGCTTTTAATTGGTTCTCTAGGCCTTGAATACCTTCCTCAATATCAAATAAACTTGAAATTGTTTGAGATTTAATTTTTGATTTTTTAATGGAAATGAGTTCTTCCTCATTGAGAATTGGACTTTGTAAATGAACAAAAGGTTTAGGATCTTTAATCTCAAATGGAGTACATCTTGTTCCAAGATGCATCTCTAAACTCATTACTAGCTTTTCTCTCAGAGGGTCAATAGGAGGATTTGTAACTTGCGCAAATCTTTGCTTGAAATAGTCATATAAAATATGTGGCTTTGAAGAAAGCACTGCTAATGGGATATCGTCTCCCATGCAATAGGTTGGCTCTTTAGCTAATGAAGCCATTGAATCCAAGATAAGATCATTATCTTCTGCTGAAAAACCGTAGGCAGTTTGTTGTTGCAACAACTCAAGGTCTTTTAGTTTGCAGTCTTTAAACCATTCACTATTTTCAATTTTTATAGTTCTATTACTTAGAAGATTCCTATAATCATGTCTTTGAGCTGCTTCAGATTTTACCTCCCAATTTCTGAGAATTCTATTTTGATGAAAATCAACTGCTAACATTTGTCCTGGTCCTAATCGACCTTTTTCTATTACTCTTTCCTCTTCAAGATCTACTACTCCTGTTTCGGAACCCATTATTACAAAACCATCATTTGTTATTGAATATCTTGCTGGTCTTAGACCATTTCTATCAAGCGTTGCTCCTACAAAATTTCCATCTGCGAATACGAGTAGAGCAGGACCGTCCCAAGCTTCTTGTATGCTCGCAGAATACTCATAAAATGACTTAATATCATCTCTCTGTTTAAGGTCTGGTTGATCTCTAAATGCTTCAGGAACAAGTTTTAATAATGAATCAGTTATTGGTTGGCCTGAACGAATATTAATTTCAAGGGTTGCATCAAGATTTGATGAATCACTTTTATTTACATCTACGATAGGCTTTATTTCATTAGATAGCTCTCCCCAAAAATCATCTATATGTGTTTCTGAAGCTTTAGCCCAATTAATATTTCCCAAAAGAGTGTTGATTTCCCCGTTATGCCCTAAAAATCTCATGGGCTGGGCAAGTGGCCATTTTGGAAGAGTATTTGTACTAAATCTCCTATGATAAACGGAAAATGAGACCTTAAAATTCTCTTTTTTTAGATCTTGATAGAATTCAGATAATATTTCAGACCTAACCATACCTTTGTAAACAACTGTTTGAGAACTAAGTGAGGCAAAATAAAATTCACAATCCCCAACATCGTTTTTAAAGGTTTCTCTTATTTTTTTTTCAATTCTTTTCCTTAACTGGAACAAAAGCCTTTCAATATTCTGATTATCTTTTGTATCTATGTATAAAATCCACTGACTAATGTATGGGACATTCGCTTTGGCTAAAGGACCTAAGATTTCGTTATTTACAGGGACTGTTCTCCAAGATGTTTCTTTAAAGCTTAATTTTTCTGCTTCTTCCTCACATATTGTTTTGCATTCTTCAATTTTCTCTTTTTTATTAGGCATAAAAACCATACCTAAACCTCTGTCCAATTTTTGCTTATTTATAAATTTCAATTCTTCATCTAAATAACCCCATGGAATTGAACATAAAATGCCTGCTCCATCGCCTGAGTCACTATCTCCTCCACAACCTCCTCTATGCTCCATGCAATTGAGGCCTTTCAAGGATTGTTTTAGTATCCAATTGCTTTCTATTCCATGAATATTTGCTATAAAGCCAACCCCGCAGGCATCTTTCTCCCCTATTATTCCATTTGGGGAATAACTATCTTGATATGGCTCAACGATTCTTTTGATACTCTCTCCCATAGATTATTTAATTCTTTTTAGTTATTTATGTATTTCTATTATAAAAATAAATATGAAAATAAATCACAAAATAATGAATATTTACCAAAGAATTTCCATTTCACGAATTTTTAAAAAAATTATCATTAAAACTTTTAGTTGGTGCTCGTAAAAGGTTATGATAGTTAAATGTTAATTTTTTTCTAAGTTTAATAGATGCCCACCATCTCACAATTAGTAGGTTCAGAAAGAAAACGTCTGACAAAGAAAACGAAATCTCCTGCATTAAAAGCTTGCCCTGAGAGAAGAGGGGTATGTACAAGAGTCTATACATCAACACCAAAGAAGCCTAATTCAGCTTTGAGAAAAGTTGCAAGGGTTAGATTAACTTCTGGTTTTGAGGTAACGGCTTATATTCCTGGGATTGGACATAATTTACAAGAACACTCTGTAGTACTACTTAGGGGTGGAAGAGTAAAGGATTTGCCAGGAGTTAGATATCATATAATAAGAGGAACTTTAGATACGGCTGGAGTCAAAGATAGACGTCAATCCAGATCTAAATATGGAGCAAAAGCTCCAAAAGATTAATTTGTAAACATCACTTTTTTCAAACATGTCACGTCGTAATGCAGCAGTAAAAAGACCAGTTCTTCCTGATCCTCAATTTAATAGTCGTCTTGCTTCAATGATGATTTCTCGATTGATGAAACATGGCAAAAAATCTACAGCTCAAAGAATATTGTCTGATGCGTTTTCTTTAATAAGCGAGAGAACAGGTGGAAATGCAGTGGAATTATTTGAAACAGCTGTAAAAAATGCCACTCCTCTTGTCGAGGTACGAGCCAGAAGAGTTGGTGGTGCAACATATCAAGTACCTATGGAAGTTCGCCAAGAGAGGGGTACGGCTATGGCATTAAGATGGCTAGTTACATTCTCACGTGCAAGAAATGGAAAAAGCATGTCCCAAAAACTTGCTGGCGAGTTGATGGATGCAGCAAATGAAACTGGTAGCGCCGTTAAAAAAAGAGAAGATACTCATAAAATGGCAGAAGCGAATAAAGCTTTTGCACATTACAGATATTAATTTCATCAAAAGGTACTTAAGTAGTTTATTATTATTAAAGTTTGCTTTTAAGGCGAACTATACTTAACAAAATTATTTTATTTGGAGCTTTAAAATTGGCACGCGACTTTCCCCTAGAACGAGTAAGGAATATAGGTATAGCCGCTCATATTGATGCAGGTAAGACAACAACAACTGAAAGAATTTTGTTTTATTCAGGTGTAGTTCACAAAATAGGAGAGGTTCATGATGGTGCTGCTGTAACAGATTGGATGGCTCAAGAAAGAGAAAGAGGAATTACTATTACTGCTGCAGCAATATCTACTAGTTGGCAAGATCATAGAATTAATATTATTGATACACCTGGACACGTTGACTTTACTATTGAAGTTGAAAGATCAATGCGCGTGTTAGATGGAGTTATAGCTGTATTTTGCGCAGTTGGTGGAGTTCAGCCTCAATCCGAAACGGTTTGGCGTCAAGCAGATAGATACTCTGTTCCAAGAATGGTTTTTGTTAATAAAATGGATAGAACTGGTGCGGATTTTTTAAAGGTTAATGAACAAATTAAAGATCGACTAAAGGCAAATGCACTTCCTATTCAGTTACCTATTGGGGCTGAAGGTGATCTCACAGGCATTATTGATTTAGTAGCCAAAAAAGCATATCTTTACAAAAACGATTTAGGTACTGATATTGAAGAAGCACCAATTCCATCTGAGATGGAGGAGGAAGCTGCTGAGTGGAGATTGAAGTTAATGGAAAGTGTTGCAGAAAATGATGAAGAGTTAATAGAAATATTTCTCGAAACAGGAGAATTATCTGAAGAACAACTTAAAAAAGGTATCAGGGAAGGGGTTTTAAAACATGGATTGGTTCCAGTATTATGCGGTTCAGCTTTTAAGAATAAAGGTGTCCAACTTGTATTAGACGCTGTAGTTGATTACTTGCCAGCTCCAATTGATGTGAAACCAATACAAGGTGTTTTGCCAAGTGGTAAAGAAGATGTTAGACATTCAGATGATAATGCTCCTTTCAGTGCATTAGCTTTCAAAGTGATGTCAGATCCCTATGGTAAATTAACTTTTGTAAGAATGTATTCTGGTGTACTTTCAAAGGGAAGTTATGTAATGAATTCTACTAAAGATGCTAAAGAGAGAATTTCTAGATTAGTGATTCTTAAGGCTGATGAAAGAGAGGAGGTTGATGAATTAAGGGCTGGGGATTTAGGAGCTGTATTAGGTCTTAAAAATACAACAACGGGTGACACTTTGTGTAACACAGAAGATCCAATAGTTTTGGAGACATTGTTTATCCCTGAACCAGTTATCTCAGTGGCTGTTGAGCCAAAAACTAAAGGCGATATGGAAAAATTATCAAAAGCCTTAACTGCTTTGTCTGAAGAGGATCCAACCTTTAGGGTAAGTACAGATTCTGAGACAAATCAAACTGTTATTGCAGGTATGGGTGAGTTGCACTTAGAAATCCTTGTTGACAGAATGTTAAGGGAATTTAAAGTTGAGGCAAATATAGGAGCTCCACAGGTCTCATATAGAGAAACCATTAGGTCTAGTTCTAAAGGTGAAGGTAAATATGCAAGACAGACTGGAGGTAAAGGTCAATATGGTCATGTAATTATTGAAATGGAACCTGCTGAAGTTGGCAAAGGTTTTGAATTTGTAAATAAAATTGTTGGTGGATCTGTACCAAAAGAGTATATTGGTCCTGCATCTAATGGAATGAAAGAGACCTGTGAATCTGGTGTTCTTGCCGGTTATCCACTTATTGATGTAAAAGTAACACTAGTCGATGGTTCATTCCACGATGTAGACTCATCTGAAATGGCCTTCAAAATTGCAGGCTCCATGGCTTTTAAAGACGGGGTAAAAAAATGCAATCCTGTCCTTTTAGAGCCTATGATGAAAGTTGAGGTCGAAAGTCCTGACGACTTTCTTGGATCTGTAATTGGTGATCTCTCATCAAGAAGAGGTCAAGTAGAAGGACAATCTGTTGATGATGGATTGTCTAAGGTACAGGCCAAAGTGCCCTTAGCCGAAATGTTCGGTTATGCCACTCAACTCCGATCAATGACTCAAGGTCGGGGTATATTTTCAATGGAGTTTGCAAATTATGAGGAAGTTCCTCGTAATGTTGCTGAAGCTATCATTTCCAAGAATCAGGGCAACTCCTGATCTCTAAACTAAAACACCCTTAAACCCTCGATTCTTTAATTCAAAATGGCTCGCGAGAAGTTCGAAAGAAACAAACCACATGTCAACATAGGTACTATTGGCCATGTTGATCATGGAAAAACAACACTAACAGCTGCTATTACAAATGTATTAGCTAAAAAAGGTCAAGCTCAAGCTCAAGACTATGGTGACATTGATGGTGCTCCTGAAGAAAGAGAGCGTGGCATTACCATTAATACAGCTCACGTTGAATATGAAACTGAAGGCAGACATTATGCTCATGTCGATTGCCCAGGACACGCTGATTATGTGAAAAACATGATCACAGGGGCCGCCCAGATGGACGGAGCTATCCTAGTTTGCGCAGCTACAGATGGTCCTATGGCTCAAACAAAAGAGCATATTCTCTTAGCTAAACAGGTTGGAGTTCCTGCTCTTGTAGTTGCTCTCAATAAGTGCGATATGGTCGATGATGAAGAAATTATTGAACTTGTCGAAATGGAAATTAGGGAACTACTAGATAGTTATGACTTCCCCGGAGATGACATTCCTATAGTTCAAGTTTCAGGTTTAAAAGCTCTCGAAGGTGATTCTACTTGGGAATCAAAGATTGAAGAATTAATGAAAGCAGTTGATGCTAGCATTCCCGAACCAGAAAGAGAAGTTGATAAACCATTCTTGATGGCAGTTGAAGACGTTTTCTCGATTACTGGTAGAGGAACTGTGGCTACTGGAAGAATTGAGAGAGGTAAAGTTAAGGTTGGAGAAGAAATAGAAATAGTTGGAATAAGAGATACAAGATTAACAACTGTTACTGGAGTCGAAATGTTCCGAAAACTTCTCGACGAAGGTATGGCTGGCGATAATGTTGGTTTGCTTTTACGGGGTGTCCAGAAAGAAGATATAGAGAGAGGTATGGTTCTTGTGAAGAAAGGATCTATTACCCCTCATACTCAGTTTGAAGGAGAAGTTTATGTTCTCAAAAAAGAAGAGGGTGGAAGACATACGCCTTTCTTTGCAGGATATAGACCTCAGTTCTATATCAGAACAACTGATGTGACAGGTCAAATAACAGCATTTACCTCAGATGATGGTTCTAATGTTGAAATGGTTATGCCAGGTGACAGAATTAAGATGACTGGAGAATTAATTTGTCCAGTAGCTATTGAACAAGGTATGCGATTCGCAATACGTGAAGGTGGACGTACTATTGGTGCTGGAGTTGTTTCTAAAATACTCAAATAATAAATTTGAATTTTAAGAATTTAACCTCAATCATCTAATATAGGTTTATGCATAAGGGTCATTTTAATTAATGATCCTTCAATAAAAGTTATTTAAAACTATGACTGCATCAATTGCACAACAAAAAATAAGAATAAGGCTTAAAGCATTTGATAGAAGAATGCTCGATTTATCTTGCGATAAAATAATCCAGACTGCTGATACTACTTCTGCATCAGCAATAGGTCCAATACCTTTACCTACAAAAAGGAAGATTTATTGTGTCCTAAGATCACCACATGTTGATAAAGATTCTAGAGAGCATTTTGAAACAAGAACACATCGAAGAATAATAGATATCTATAGTCCTTCTGCAAAAACTATTGATGCCTTAATGAAACTAGATCTACCTAGTGGTGTAGATATAGAAGTTAAACTTTAATAAATCCCGAAACTGTCGCAAATTGATTAGTATAAAAAAAATGAAATGAGGTTTAAATGGGAGAACTCTCAGTAAGGGAATTACCATTATTTCCTTTGCCAGAAGTGGTCCTTTTCCCTCAAGAAGTATTGCCTTTACATATTTTTGAATCGAGATATAGGATTATGCTTCAATCCGTTCTTGAAAGTGATTCTATGTTCGGAGTGATTAAGTGGGATTCAACTACTAAAACTATGGCTAATGTTGGTTGTTGCGCACAAATTTTAAAACATCAAACTGCAGAGGATGGGAGAAGTAATATTATCACTCTCGGTCAACAAAGATTTCAAGTTTTAGAGATTACCCGTTCGGCCCCATTTTGTTCTGCGATGGTTAGTTGGATTAATGATGATAATATTGATGACTTTCAAAAATTAGATTCTCTAAAAGATTCAGTAAAAGAAGCACTTAGTGATGTTATTAATTTAACGAGTAAATTGACTAATACTAAGAAAAATCTACCTGATAAATTGCCTGACAACGCAATGGATTTATCATTTTGGATAGGAGCTCATTTGGGCGGTCCTGTCGCGGAAGAACAGCAAAGACTCCTTGAGGAGAGAAATACTTTTACCCGTTTGCAAAGAGAATATGAAATGCTTGATCATACAAGAAAACAACTTGCAGCAAGAACAGCATTGAAAGAGAGTTTTCCTGATATAAAAGAAAATTAAATGACTGCATTATTATCCCCTTTTTTTTTAATAGTTTTATTATTTCTAGTCCTTGCGATAATTTGGAGAAATAATGCTAGAAAATATATTTCTTCCGGTACGGTAGCTTCTGCATATGATGCTTGGACTCAAGATAAATTACTTGAGAGATTATGGGGAGAACATATACATTTGGGTTTTTATCCCTCAGGGAAAAAAAATATTGATTTTAGAAAGGCTAAAGTTCAGTTTGTTCATGAATTAGTCAAATGGAGTGGTTTAGATAAATTACCACAGGGATCCAGAATACTTGATGTAGGTTGTGGAATAGGGGGAAGTTCTAGGATTCTTGCAGAATATTATGGGTTTAATGTCAATGGGATTACTATCAGTCCGGCTCAAGTTAAAAGAGCAAGAGAACTTACTCCTCATGGGCTAAATTGCAACTTCCAAGTTATGGATGCTTTGGATTTGAAATTTGAAGATGGATCATTTGATGCCGTCTGGAGTGTTGAGGCTGGTGCACACATGAAAAATAAAACTAGGTTTGCGGATGAAATGCTGAGAATTCTAAGGCCTGGAGGGTATTTCGCGTTGGCTGATTGGAACTCAAGAGATCTAGGGGCATACCCTCCATCATTTTTTGAAAAGTTAGTTCTTAAACAATTACTTGAACAATGGGTACATCCTAATTTTATTAGCATTAACGAATTTAGTAACATTCTTAGAACTAACGAAAATAGTTCAGGAAGAGTTATCTCTGAAAATTGGAATTCCTATACTAATCCTTCATGGTACGACTCTATTATTGAAGGCATTCGAAGACCCTTCGTAATTTTGTCACTTGGCCCATTTGCGATAGTGAAGTCGATTAGAGAGATTCCAACAATACTTCTTATGAATTGGGCATTTAGAAAAGGTTTAATGGAGTTTGGAGTTTATAAATGTAGAGGATAAATTAATCTAGTTCAACATTTTCAGAAAAATAATTTCCAAAATCTACAAAATTCTTGCATAGTGGCTTTAGCTTATTTTTTAATTTAAGAAAATTTTTAGTATTATTTTGATTATTGATTTCTAAATCAACATAAATTATGTACTCGCCTAATTCTCTTTTTGAAGGTCTAGATTCAATTTTACTCATATTAAATCCAAAATCTGCAATATAATTTAAAGCTTTAAGCAAAGCACCAGGTTTATTTGAAATTAATGAGAAAGCAAAACTGGCAATATTAGCTAAATTTGAATTTGATTCCTTGCTCAATAAAACAAATCTCGTGCAATTACCTGGAACGTCATTAATAGGAAAGGCTAATTCTTTAAGTCCTCCGATTTGAATTAACGATTTTGAACCGATAGCAGCTCTGAATTTACTCCCCTTTATCATATTGACAGCTTCTGATGTTGAATTTGTTGGGAGAGGAATTGCATTTGGAAGATTTTCAGATAACCATTCTGCACATTGAGCTAATGCTTGAGGATGAGATAATACTTCTGAAATGTTTGAAAGTTCCCCATCACTAATTAATGCATGTTTTATAGGTAAAACAATTGCTTTATTTATAAAAATTTCAGGAAATTTCCAAAGGGCATCCAGAGTAGCTGTAACTCCCCCTTCCACAGAATTTTCTATAGGTACTACAGCAGCATCACAATTGTTGTACGCTATTGATTTAATGACCGATTGTAACCCATTACATGGTACAAATATAGGTGTCTGAAAATTGGCAAGCTTTGATAATATATTGGCTGCTTTTTCTGCGTATGTTCCTTGAGGGCCTAAATATGCAACTTGTTTGCGCATGATTAATTGTAAAAAAAAAAGAGATCAAATTAGCATTGGAGGAATATAGAAAATGCTATTGTCTTTTGATGCTAAACAGAAACTCAAGCTTTCTGTAAAACGTAATAAAGAATATCTTTCTAAATATCTTTTGGAAGAAGAAAGAGTTGTTGGAGCAATGCTTGACTCCAAAAAATTAGTACCAGAAGGGGTAGGTAGATATAAGTATACAGTAACAAGTTTTAAGGTTTTTCAATTAGATATTAACCCTGTTGTCTCAATTGCGGTAGAAAATAAAGATGGAATTTTAAAAATGAGTGCCCTTGAAAGTACATTGGATGGTTTGGGGATGATAGATGATTTTAATCTTATTTTGAAAGCGAATTTGGAAGCAACTGATATAGGTTTAGAAGGTGAAGCGCTTCTTGGGGTATCTGTAAGCCAACCCCCTCTACTGAAACTAGTACCAAGGAAAATTTTGGAAACTACTGGTCATTCGGTATTGAATGGGATTCTGTTGGGTATAAAGTCAAGGGTTCAACAGCAACTCGTAAAAGATTTTTTAGATTGGTGTAAATTAAATAAGATTTGATTTTTTTAAAAAACTTTTCCTATGAAGTTTTGTTTTCCCATTTTTCTTGATTAACGAAAGATGCTCTCTGGTTCCGTAACCTTTATTTTTAAATATCAAGTATCCTGAGTATTTTTTTTCTAACCTTTCCATTAGATTGTCGCGAGAAACTTTGGCAAGTATGCTTGCTGAAGCTATCGAGATAAACTTTGAGTCTCCAGATACTATGTTTTTCTGAATTCCGTTCCATGGCCTTAATAATAAGGGACCATCAATTATTAATTCAGATGGCTTTTCTTTTAATTTTTTTAAAGCTCTTATCATTGAAAGTTCTGTCGCAACTCTGATACCTAACTTATCTATTTCTCTGGCCGAAGATTGCCCAATTCCATAATCTGAAGAGAGTAATAAAATTTTTGGTAAAAGTAATTTTCTTTTTTTGGGAGTTAGTTTTTTACTATCTTTTATGCCATATTGTTTTAGGATGAATTTATTTTTTTCAGTCAATACTACAGCTGCTGCAAAAACTGGACCAAAAATTGCTCCCTTTCCAACTTCATCTATTCCAACTTCGAATACTTTATTCAATGCTCGCTGAAGATCTTCTTCTTTTTTTTCTTGTATTGTTTAGCTCATCCGTAAGTTCAATTTCATCCTTTTTATCTGTAAATAAAACTTCATTTTTTTCATTGGTTATATTTGTTGATTTATCTTTAGAATTTGCATTTGCTTCAATTTTAATTTGAATCTTTTCTTCTCCCGATTTTGAGATTTTTTTAATTTGTTTTGCTTTGGTTTTTTTATTATCTAAGAGTTTTTCCGTTTCTTTATTACTTTCTTTTAAAAGCACAAAATTATTGCTGGTGAGATATTCTTTACCTAACTTTATAAGTGGATTAATTCCTAATTCACTGAAAACAATTTTTTCTTCATTTGTAAGATCAACTGTTATTATATTTTTTTCTTTTGCATTTAATTGGTTCAAATTATCATTTTCTTTTTCTTTTTTATTAGAGGAATTCTCTTTACTTAGATCTTTTGAGTTAATTAATTCCTTGTCAATTATTTTTTCCTGCTCATGAGTTGATTGAGAAGTATCTGAATTTAAAGATTTTAAATTATTTGATTGATTAGATTTATTTTCAACATTTTTAATTTTTAAGTTAGAAATTTCGTGATTTAATATATTTTCTACATGTCCGGTCCCATCGCATGTAGAACACTTTTTACCAAATAATTCATATATATTTTGACCTTGTCTTTTTCTGGTTAACTCTACTAAGCCTAATTCAGTAAGCTGAGCTATTTGAGGCCTAGCAGAATCATCTTTTATTGCTGAGGTAAAATGCTCAAGTAACTGAAATTGATCTCTTCTAGACTCCATATCAATAAAATCTATTACTATAACTCCACCAATATTTCTTAATTTCATTTGCCTTGAGATTTCAACTGCTGCTTCGCAGTTTGTCCACAAAACGGTTTGTCTTGAGTTTGCGGATCTTGTAAATGATCCAGAGTTTACATCGATTACTGTTAAAGCTTCAGTAGGTTCGATAATGATATAACCTCCTGAAGGAAGATCCACTCTCGGCTGGAGAGCTTTTTGAATTGTTTTCTTAATTTCGTACTTTTCGAAAATATGTTGGTTTAAACTGTTATCGTGAAATTCAATATCTATATCAGATTCATAATTTATTAAAAAATCTTTTGCCTTTGCAACTGAAAATTTACTATCAATAATTATGCTTTTAGTTGATTCTTTAATATGATCTCTTAAGATCTTAAGAGAAAAATCATCATCTCTTTTTATTAAATTTGGCGGATTAGAAGCTTCAGAAACTTTTAGTACTTTTTCCCATAGTTGAATTAATTGTTCTAAATCTTCAATTAGAAGTTCTTCTTTTATTTTTTCAGCCTCTGTTCTAAATAACAAGCCTGTGCTGGGTGGTTTTATTAAAACCCCAAGTGCTTTTAAACGACTTCGTTCTGTTTCTGTATTTATTTTTCTTGAAATATTTACACCTTGGCCATATGGCTGTAATATCAAGTATTTTCCTGGGATTGAAATACTTCCGCTTAGTCTGGGACCTTTAGATCCTGTAGGTTCCTTTATTACCTGTACTAGAACTTTTTGTTTTGGTTCTAGTAATTCAGTTATTCCAAATGTCCCTTTTTTAAGTCTAAGTGGACCTAAATCTGAAACATGGATGAATCCATTTTTCTCACTTTCACCAATATTTATAAAAGCGGCATCAATGCCAGGGAGAACATTTTCAACTGTTCCTAAAAAAATATCGCCAATTTGATATTGACCTTGTGCGACGATTAATTCATCAACTCGATCATCTGTGAGTAGTGCTGCTATTCGAGCCTGCTCAGCGATGATAATTTGCTGAGACATATAATTGATTCTGAATGTTTGAATTTTGAAAATCGTCTAAATTAAAGAATTAGATTTTATCTTTTAATAGAGCAATTTTTTTGGCTATTATTGTTTACTTTTTAAAAATTGATAAAGTTAATAGTGATCAAATTCTGCTATTTATAAAGCTTTAAACGATTTTCAAACTGATTGAAATTGATTTTACAGCTATGATTATCTCTTAAATTAATCATAACTAAGATAATATTAACATCTAATCACCACTAAAGCACGTTAATACATTATTCTAATATTGGTGAAATTTTTTATCTAAAGTGGTTCAAGTAAACGAAAATTATTTAAAACTCAAAGCAGGCTATTTATTCCCTGAAATTGCTAAAAGGGTAAAAATATATTCTCAATCAAATAAGAGTGCTGAAATTATTAAGCTGGGCATTGGAGATGTTACAGAACCATTACCTAGAGCATGCATAGAGGCTATGGGTAAAGCTTTAGATGAAATGGGTACAACAGATGGTTTTAGAGGTTATGGACCAGAACAAGGTTATTCTTGGCTGAGAGAAAAAATATCTGAGCATGATTTTATTTCAAGAGGCTGTCAAATTTCGCCTGAAGAAATCTTTGTTTCAGATGGTTCTAAATGCGATAGTAGCAATATTTTAGATATTCTTGGCAAAGATAATTCAATTGCTGTAACAGATCCTGTTTACCCTGTTTATGTAGATAGTAATGTTATGACAGGCAGAACTGGAGATGCTCTTGAAAATGGAACTTATCAAGGATTAACATATCTTGCAATAAACGAGGGGAACAATTTTCTGCCAAAACTACCTGAAAAAAAAATTGATATTTTATATCTTTGTTTTCCTAATAATCCGACCGGAGCAACTATCACTAAAAAAGAATTGAAAAAGTGGGTTGACTATGCTCTTCAAAACAAATCTCTGATACTTTTTGATTCAGCTTATGAAGCATTTATTCAAGATAATGATATTCCACATTCAATTTATGAGATTGAGGGAGCGAAGAATTGTGCTATTGAATTTAGATCTTTTTCAAAGAACGCTGGATTCACTGGAGTTAGATGTGCTCTTACAGTAATACCAAAAAATCTCAAAGGTTTGAGCTCAACAAATGAAGAAATAGAGTTATGGCCTCTTTGGAATAGGCGACAATCTACAAAATTCAATGGAGTAAGTTATGTGGTTCAGAGAGGAGCAGAGGCTGTTTATTCTCTTGAAGGGAAGAAACAGGTGAAAAGTTTAATTGATTTTTATATGGAAAATGCAAAAATCATGAAAAATAAACTTCAGAATGCAGGATATAAAGTTTATGGCGGGGACAATGCTCCTTATATCTGGATTAAAGTTCCTGATCAAATGACATCTTGGGACTTTTTTGATTTCCTTCTGCAAAAAGTCAGTGTAGTTGGAACACCTGGGAGCGGATTTGGATTATCAGGAGAAGGTTATTTTCGTTTGTCAGCATTTAACTCAAGATCAAACGTCATTGATGCAATGGAAAGAATAATTAATATATAATTATTAATACAATTTAGACTCTAAAAAATTTTAATGCTATCCATAAAGTTCGAACAAAGTGTAAGTAATAATTCAGCAGTGATTGAAAAGAAACCTGCTGAATTAAAAAATAAATCTCCAAAATATAAGGTCTTGCTTCATAATGACCCAGTTAATTCCATGGAGTATGTAACTATTTCACTACGAGAGGTTGTGCCGCAATTAAGCGAACAAGATGCTATCGCCATAATGCTTGAGGCACACAATACGGGTGTAGGTTTGGTAATTGTTTGTGATTTAGAGCCAGCAGAATTTTACTCAGAATCATTAAAATCTAAAGGAATTTCTAGTTCAATTGAGAAAGAGGATTAATAACGGTTGAATTTATTTTTTAGAATGAGCTAATTTCCTTTCTGATAAGGGACGGACTTTTAAGGATTCTTTTAAGGAAGACTTACCATATTCCCTCTCAAGAATGTCGATAACTGTTTTGCCAAATTCATCTTCTTGATTATCAAAAGCTTCTAAGCAAACCTGACCAAGTTTTTTTCCTAATGAGCCTGGATTCCAAAGCAGTTTTCTCGCTGTCCAGGGCATCATGCTCATTGGATTATAATTTGGTTTCAAAATTTTATGATCCAAGGCATACTTCTCAAGAAGAGTATGAGGTTGCAAACCTATAAAGAATATGGCTGGATCAACTAAGCCTTTACCAAAAATATTTTCTAGTTCTCTATGGTAAGCAATTGTTTGTCTTATGGTGTTGGGCGTTTCATCAAGAACATTAAATGAATAATTGACTGAAACATGATTCTTGAAACCTGATTTAACTAGCATTCTGCAATTATTTAATACAGTTTCAAGGTCATATGCTAATCTCATTTTTCTAACAAGTTCTTGAGATCCCGACGTGATACCTATTTCAAAATAGCTCATACCCGTATCAACCATAAGCTGAGCTAGCTCAGCATCAATATTATCTGCTCTGATGTAGGCAGCCCAATTAATATCGTCCCAGCCTTGATTTTTAATTGCTTTCAAAAGTGTTTTTGCATCTTCAATATGTTTTTTGGCTGGAATAAACTGTGCATCTGTGAACCAAAATCCCCTTACGCCAAGATCATATAATTGCTTCATTTCTTTGATTACTTCGTTGACAGGATTAACGCGAACCTGCTTCCCCTCCACAACTGTATAAACACAGAAACAACAATTATGAGGACATCCTCTTTTTGTTTGCACCCCTACGTAGTAGTCTCCACCTTCAATATACCAATTGAAATCAGACCATATTGATTTAATATATTCATAATTACAGGCAGTTTTAAAAGTGCCTGAAGGTTGTTCATGTATTAATTTGTTCCGAGGTTTTTGTCCAGCAATGTAACATCTTTCTTCCTCTATTGAATCTCCTCTAATGATTTTTTCTATGAGGTTTTCTCCCTCTCCAACTGAAATAACAGTTCCTTTTGGGAGTAGATTACCTAATTGTTCATAGAAAACACTAACAGCTCCACCTCCTAAAATTACTTTTACATTTTTGTTGTATTTTTGTGCTCTTTTTAGTCCCATCTTGACTAAAGAAGTATTTCTATATATTTCTCCATAATGAGATGCAATTAATTTTAATCCTCCCCATGAACCTCTAATTTTTTTAAGGATATTTTTTGAGTAGAAAACTTCAAAAGAGTTTTGTAGGGGATTTCCGCTTCTTCCATCAACAGGTGCATAAATTTGTATATCTCTCCATGAAAAAATGATTAGATGAGGTCTAAATTGATCAATTTTTCTGGATAAATATTTGGAAACTTTATTAGATGGAATTATTGCTAAATCAATGAATTGCTGCTCTATACTTGGTGAACATTTATTAATATGGTCAACTAAATAAATAGGTCCTATTGGAAATATTGGATTACACGGCAGTCTTACAGTTAGGATTTTCCCATAGTGCTTTCTTTGGTAATTTTTGTTATTAAATTTTTTTAACTTCAAATTAAAATTCATGTCATAAAATTTAATGAATTTGTCTTATTTAAGAATCTAACTACTTTATTACTAATTTGGAGAAATTAAAAATCCTAAGAAAATACTCACGAAAATTTTATTTAATTCAGATATCAGAAATCATATAAATCCAGCATACTTTGAGAAGTTTTAACCCATCTATCCATCTAGATATATTTGGTGCTCCAGATTTTCTAGCGTAATATCTAACAGGATAATTTAGTATTTTGATGTTATTATTGGCTGCTTCAAATATTATTGTAAAGTCTCCAAATGGGTCAGACTTTGAATCCCAACTTCCGTTTTGTTTCATCAGTTTAAAGAATTTTCTTGAAAAAACTTTTGTTCCACAGAGTGAATCTGATATAGGCTTATTTATGATTATTGATAGAAATATTGCGAAAAGTCTATTTCCTATATAATTTGCCCATCTCATCGCATCTTTTTCCATTGGAAAAGTTGTACGGGCGCAATTAATTAGGATATTTTTATTTTTGGTTGATTCCATAATTGCTGCAATACTGTCATCAATATCTACAGTAAAATCACTATCAATTATGGCGAGGGTCTCACCTGAAGAGATATTAAACCCCTCCACGACGGCATTTTTCTTCCCTTGAGAAGTTTGTTTTAAAAGATATATCTTAAAGAAATTTGAGAAATTTTCTTTTAATTCTTTCAAAATGTCAAATGTACTATCATTGCTATTACCTTCAACAAATATGATTTCTAATTTATTGGGTATATTTTTGAATTTATTTAAAGCATTAATTAAAAGTTCTTTATTACCAGCTTCATTTCTTGCAGGAATTACTATTGATATTAAATGTTCAGAAATATTTTCACTATATTTATAAAAAACTATTTCGAGTTCATAGGCGAGTTGTTTTATAATTGGTAATTTTCGAAAAATATTTTTAATTGATTGTGGAATTACATTAGTGGTCAAGGGAGTTAGTTTTTTTGCTTTCCATCTAATTGATCTGTAGTTATAAATTTCTGCTAGAGATTCGATATCACATAAAGTTATTCTTGCTTTGCTAGTAGTTTCTCTGAAAATTCTTGAATCTAATCTTAGCCATCTAGTGATTGGCTCCCAAGTATTGCCACGAACTTTAATAGAAATAAATTCGTTATTGTCTTTGAATAATTTATGAAGTTTATTATTAGTTAAATTCCAACTATTAACAGAAATCATTATTAAAGATTACAAATGAGACTTATTATATATGGATTATTTATTTTTTTAATATTAATTTCCATGGATTTAAAACATCATTTTCGTATATCACATCATAAGAATCAACATTATTTTTTATTGTTTTAAGATCAGTTGTCCATGCTAATTCAGATTTTTTTAACTGATTAATACTTTCTAATCCTCCTCCTAATTTAGGCGTTGATAAAGAAATCCTTATGATTTTTGATTGCGATTGAGAGTTGTTGATTCCTTTTTTATCAACCATGATCGTTTGATTTTTTACTAAATCAAGGGATGAAACATATTCCATTTTCTCTCTTAGTTCTCTAGATCTATCAGTGAATAAACCTGATTGCAAAATAAATGAAGTGAATAAGTACGGCCCAATTATGAGAGTTATTAATATATCCTTGAACGAATTTTTATGTTTTATTAATGACCAAGATAAGCCGAAAGATAATAATCCAAGAATTATATATGTATTTTCCTTTGTATTAAAGTTAATTGAATCTTTAAAGTAAAAATAGTATGTGAAAGTTAGAGCAAATATAAATAATGGAATTATTTTTGAAGTCATAAATATGAAAAATCGACTATATCTATAAGAATTGAATAAATACTTTATTCCTACATAAGTATTTAATGAAAAAATAGATGAAATTTGTAGAGTATAATAGGGTGTTTTTGTAGAGAAAAAGCTAAGGGTCGCTACTAAAATCAAGGGGAAAATAGCAAGTATATATTTATTCTCTTTACTTTGAGAAATATTGTATGTTGTGCCAATAATTGCGAAAAAACTCCATGGCAGGAATGTTACGGGTACATTCCAGAAATAATAATAGAACGGATTTGTGAAATTATTTTTACTTGATAGAAAGTTAAACTTTTCAAATAAGTAAAAAATAATATTTTTGTCTAAATAAGGGTTGATAGAAAACGTCCAGAATAAAAAAGGAATAAATCCAATTAGTAGTCCTAACCAAAAGAATTTGATGAATAAAAAATTTTTTTTAAAAAAAATATACGGTAGGAGTGATAATAACGGTACAAAAACTAAAAAAGTTTTCATCATAAAAGCTAAACCAATCCAAATTCCAAAAAGCAAAATATAGAATTTGTTATTTTTACTTTTTATTTTGACTAAAGCTAATACTCCAATAGTTACTAAACATGAGTAAATAATATCTTGAGTGGCTAAGTGTGAGTAGTCAAACCATAGATATGTAGTAGCGAGGATTAGTGGAGATATAATTGCATATTTTTTATTAAATAATTCTTCATGTAATTTATAAGTTGTAAATAGCATCAATATTGAAGCGATTGTTGTTGGTAGATATGCAGAAAAAATATTTCTTCCAAATAATTCTTGTGACTTTGCTATTAAAAACTGTAATCCTATTGTTCTATCTAAAACATACACATCCCACCAAAGAGGAATTGTCCAGTTACCTTTTTCTAATATCCATCTAGCTTGAAGAGCATAAAAACCTTCATCAAAAGCAATATAACTCCTTTTTCCAAAATAAAATATAAGGGGAATAAAAATAAATAATTTAAAAAGATATCTAAATTTTAAAATTTTATTAATCATTTTAATTTGCTTTGTAAGTGCCGATAATTGGAATCGAACCAATGACCTACTGTTTACGAGACAGTTGCTCTACCGCTAAGCTATATCGGCCAAATTAAATATTGAATTTTTCATATAGACTTAATTTTATAATTGAAAGAATTTATGTCAAAAATAGATCCTGAATTGAAAAAGAAATTATTAAAGGAATCCCAAACTCCATTCAAGGGATTGAGAAGAATATTGTGGATAGCTTTTAGCGGTTCTGCATTTTTGGGACTTCTAATAATGCTTTCCAGAATTGCAAGTGGAACTGAATTACAGCAAAATAACCTTCTTATACAGTTGGGTGCTTGTGTAATATTTCCTACTTTATTAATCTATGACAGAAATAAAGACTAATAAGCTCGATGTTTAATTATTGAGATAAGGTTCTCTTTTTGGTGACAAATTTGAATGCTTCGATTACATCTCCTTCAATCCATGAAGAGAATTTATCGCAGCCAACTCCACATTCAAATCCTGTATTTACCTCTTTTACATCATCTTTAGCTCTTTTAAGAGAGTCTAAATTACCCTCAAATATTACTTTCCCTGATCTAATAACTCTCAGAGAACAATTCCTTTGTAATTTGCCAGTTTGTATATAACAGCCCGCAATTGCTCCTTTGCCGACTGCGAAAGTTGCTCTAACTTCAGCTTGCCCTAATGATTCTTCGACAAGATCAGGTTCAAGTAGCCCTTCCATGGCCAACTGAATATCTTCTAAGAGTTTATAGATTACTTCATATTCTCTTATATCAACGTCATTAGCATCAGCTGCTCTCTTCGCGCCAGAAGCCATTGAAGTGTTAAATCCAATGATTACTGACCCAGATGCAGCAGCGAGATCTATATCTGTCTCAGTTATTTCTCCAGGAGCAGAAAGGAGTACTCTGACTTGAACTTCATTTTTTGGCAATTGTTCTAGTGATCCTAATATCGCTTCAACACTACCTTGAACATCAGCCTTGAGAATCAAGTTTAACTCTTTTAGTTCTCCATCATTTGCTTGAGTTGATATGGATGATAAGCTGACTCTTCTAGAGGCCATTTGCTGAGCTAATTTTGTTGCTCTAGCATCTGTTGCCCTTTCTCCGACAATGGCTCGACCAGTTTTCTCATCAGGGTAGACTTCGAATTCATCTCCTGCAGTGGGAACTTCACTGAATCCTAGCGCTTCCACTGGGAATGATGGCCCTGCTTCTTTGATTCTATTACCATGTTCATCAACCATTGCTCTAATTTTTCCAAGGACTGAACCCGCAGCTAAAACATCTCCAGATTTCAAGGTTCCATTTTGCACTAACAAAGTAGCCACAGGCCCTTTCGCTTTGTCTAGGTGGGCTTCAATAACAGTCCCTTTTGCAAATCTATAAGGGTTAGCTTGTAGATCTTCTACTTCTGAAACTAATAAAATCATCTCGAGTAATTTATTAATATTTTGTTTTTTGATAGCACTTACAGGAACCATCACTGTATCTCCTCCCCAATCTTCAGCAATTAAATCTTTTTCTGATAGTTCCTGCTTTACTCTGTCTGGAGATGCTCCTTCTTTGTCAATTTTATTTATTGCAACAACAATTGGTACTTTTGCAGCTCTTGCGTGACTGATAGCTTCTAGTGTTTGAGGTCTGCAACCATCATCTGCAGCAACTACAAGAACAGCTACATCTGTAACCTTTGTACCCCTTGCTCTCATTGCAGTAAAGGCTTCATGACCAGGGGTATCAAGAAAAGTTAATTTTTTCTTTTGAGATTCATGTTTAAATTCAACTTGATAAGCTCCTATGTGTTGAGTGATGCCCCCTGCTTCCCCCGAAGCTACTCTTGATTCTCTAATGGAATCTAAAAGACTTGTTTTGCCATGATCTACATGACCCATCACTGTAATAACAGGTGGTCTTCTTATTAGATTATCAATATCTTCAGATTCAATCATATCAACTGTTTTTTCAGCAGCTTCTTGGATATCATCTTGCAAAACAGGTACCCCAAATTCTTCTGCTACTGTTTCAATAGTTGCTAAGTCGAGTGATTGAGTAACAGTTGCAGTTATTCCTTTAAAAAAAAGAGATTTGATAATTTCAGAACTTTCAAGACTTAATTTATCGGCTAATTCTTGGACTGTTAAATTATCTTCGGGCACGATTATCATTTCAGGTCTTACTTGTTTGGCTTCTTTGGCAGCCTTTAACTCCATAGCTCTTCTTTTCTGTCTTTGCCTAGTAGTTTCTTTATTCTTCTTTTTAAATTGTTTAATAGTTTTTTGAGATTTGGATTCATCAGACTTTTCTTTCTTTGGACGTGCCAAACTAGCTGATAAGATTGAAATTTTTTCGCCTGAATATCCACTAGTTTCAGATGTTAATGAATCATCATTCTCACCTATAATATGAACTTTCTGTCTTTGTTTTTGGGGATTTTTGCTTCTTAATGCTTCAAGTTTTGCGCTATCGTCCCAGTCTGTCTTTCCAGGTTTTTTAGAATTATTTGAAAATGTTCTATGGGGTGGTTTTTTTGAATTAGGGGCAGTTTGTGGACGATTATTCGGAGATTTTGCCTTCTGTTTCGTTGCCTCAATATTTTGTTTTTCGTTATTCTTTATAATTTTTTGGTCACTATCAGATTTGTTAGTTTTTTGAAGTTGTAAGAGTTCATTAGGTGATACTGGCTTTCTAATTCCAGATGACTTTTGACCACTGAATCTAGACCCAGGCCTATTGGGCATACCAGGTCTGTTGGGAGAACCAGGTCTATTGGGATTGCCTTGCCTATTAAATGAGCCAGGTCTGCCTTGATCTGAAGGTTTGTTTCTTAAACCAGGCCTATTGGGCATGCCTGGTCTATTGGGAGAACCAGATCTATTGGGATTGCCTTGCCTATTAAATGAGCCGGGCCTGCCTTGATCTGAAGGTTTGTTTCTTAAACCAGGCCTATTGGGCATGCCAGGTCTGTTGGGAGAACCAGGTCTGTTTGAGGCAGTTTGTTTATAAGCAATGTTTTGCTTATTATTATTTTGTTTATTAGGATTTATTTTTGGATCTTCTCTTCTTATTGGAGCTCCTACGAGCTCAGGGGTTTTCATTCTATTATTAAAATTTTTTGTTTTAGGTTTGTTCGTATTTTGATCAGGTTTGTTTGATAGTCGTCTTTTATCCCTTGCACTTGAGATGTTCTGGGAAGATTCATTAGATTTAACATTATTATTTATATTTTTAGGCTTTGCAATTAATTGAATAGGTGGTTTTGCCGGACTATTGATAGGTGGTGTTGTGTTATTGTCGAAAGTTTTTTTATCTTGGTTTAAATTTTGTGAAGATTTAATATTTATATTTGTATTTGTAAGATTTGCTCGAAATTGTGAACTGTTGGTATTTGTGGGTTTATTGAGATTTGTAGGTTTATTTGAAATTATTTTTTGACTCTCAGGTTTATTAAGAGGTTTAATCAACAATGGCTTTTTGTTTGAATTGTCTTTAAGGGGTTTCCCTTTCATAGAAGAGATAACTGAAGATTCATTTTCTTTGTTTTGTTTATAATTTTCTTTTTTAATCGAAGGTTTCTTAATAGAAAGAATTTTTTTATCTGAATTTTGTTTATTAATAAGATTTTTTATTTTTTTTGCTTCCTCTGCACTAATTGAACTGCTGTGGCTTTTTACCGAAATTGAAAGTTTTTGAGCGGCATCCAATATATCTTTATTTTCCAGATTTAAGTCTCTGGAAAGTTCATAAATTCTGATTTTATCGCTGATAGTCATTTAATCTGATTTGTACTCTTTTAAAATTGAAGAGGATTTAATTTAATTTAATTTAATTTAATTATATTCCCTTAATGGGGATTGTTATTGTAGCTTGTAATTTCTTTTTCAAAAATTTCAACAAATTCAGGTTCTAAAAATGTTTTTAAAGCTTTTTGAAGCTTTTTTTTGATCTTGGAATCTGAGTAGCATTTTTTTGACTTGCAAATGTAAGCTGATCTCCCCATTCCCTTTTGAAGCATGATGCCTTGCTTATAATCTTTGGTAATCTTTAAAAGATCTTTCCGGTCATATGTTTTTCTACATGAAATGCATACACGCAAAACAGGGATTTGTTGTATCACCGTTTTTTCTCCTCTTTTGCAGATATCTCAGTATCTTGAACAGTCTCTAATGAATCATTATCTGTGAATTCTTCTCCTTCGTATTGTTCCTCTCCATATTCTTCTTCATCTTCAGGAAGGGGATAAAGCTCTCTTAATCTTGCATCTTCTGCAGCACGCTCAGCTTGTTCTGCTTCTAATCTTAGTTCAGCTTCTCTCTGGAGATTCTCTTCATCTTCCCTTTGAATGATTAATTCAGAGACTGCAGCATCTTCTGCTTCCTGATCGTATTCATGTGAGTTTTTAACGTCAATCTTCCAACCAGTCAATCTTGCGGCAAGTCTTACATTTTGACCTTCTCTACCAATTGCGAGACTTAATTGATCAGGAGGAACTAGTACGTGCGCATGTTGCCCTGCTGGGTCTACAAGTCTTACTTGATCGACTTTCGCAGGACTTAAAGAGTTTAAAATATACTGTATTGGATTAGATGACCATTTAATAACATCAATTTTTTCTCCTCTTAATTCATTTACTACTTGTTGAATTCTTGCTCCTCTAGCTCCAATACAGGCACCTACAGGGTCCACTTCTTCTTCGACACTATCAACAGCTACTTTTGTTCTTGGCCCAACAGCTCTTGAAGGAGGGTTGGCTTCTCTTGAAACAGCAACAATTTTCACTGTTCCTTCTTGAATTTCCGGGACTTCATTCTCAAATAAATAAACCACTAAACCAGCATTTGCTCTACTTACAAAAAGTTGCGGCCCTTTTCTTGCAATTTCGCTAACTTCCTTCAAAAATACTTTGAAAGTTGCATTTGCTCTATAATTATCATTTGGTAATTGATCTCTCTTGGGAAGTTCGGCCTCTACTTCAGGTCTACCAATACCCGAACTAACTCCCATAATGACTGATTGTCTTTCAAATCTTATAACTCTTGCAGTTAGAACAGGATCTTCCAAATCCGCAAATTCTTCTTGGATCATTTTTCGTTGTTGATCTCTTAATTTTTGGGCTAAAACTTGCTTTGTTGTTGAAGCAGCCATTCGCCCAAAATCCTCTTTTTCTGGAGTAACGTCTAAAACAACTGTGTCACCTATTTGAGCATCATCAGCTACTTGTTTAACTTCTACAAGAGATATTTGATGATCTTCGCTCTCAACTTCTTCAACAATTATTTTACTCGATAATATCCTATAACCTTCTTCATCTAGATCTAGTCCAACATCAAAATTACTGAAATATTCTTCATCAAATGGATCTTGGTTAACCCCAATGTAAAAAGTTTTTCTATATTTTTCGTATCCTTTTAATAAAGCTTCGCGTAAGGCTAATTCCACGATATTAGGAGGTAACTTTTTTTCCTCACTAATGTCTTCAATGAGATTGTTTAAACCTGGGAGAATAACTAATGCCATCTATGATGGGAAATTGAATAAGGGTTGAAAATAATTAATCTTTTAATGTACAAAGACTAACTTTTAGTACTTCATCAAAAGGGATTTTTTTAATCTTACCTTTAATGTTAATGGCTAAATAATCTTTAGACTTTTCATAAAGTAAACCATTCAGAAATCTTATTTTTGAATTCTTTTGGTTTAACTCAACATTAACTGGAAAACCTTTAAAAGTTTTGAAGTCCCTTTCTGAGGTTAGTTCATCACTGACCCCTTGACTACTAATTTCTAACACATATGAACAATTTAAAAGATTTGATTTTTCTATTTCGTCAGATGCTGGGGTATTAAATAGCGCACAATCATCTAAGGAAATGTCATCCCCATTAGTTTTTCTTATAGTTAATTCAACAACTATTGGATTTTGATTAGTTTGTATATTTAAACCGCAGATTTCTAGATCCCGCTCATTAGCAACTTTTTTTATTAAAGCTTCTAGTTTACTTTTGTTTTCTTTATCCAAATTTATTTTTAAATTTATTTAAAATTTATTTTCACACATTAAGAAGTTTTTCTATAAAAAAATTTAAAAATTTGCATTTTATGGATGTAAACAAAAAAACAACAATAATCTCTTTCTTCAATTAGATTTATTAAATAAACTCAAAAACTATTAATTAAATGAAGTATCCCAAGATTAAATTTATTAATTTAATCCAAATATTCATTGTTATTTGTTTTTGCATAATCAATTTCTTTCAAGATGTTGAAGTTTTAGCTTTAACTTCTTTTGAAAGTCATAATTTCGTATCATCCGCAGTTAAAAATATTGGACCTGCAGTTGTAAAAATTGACACTGAGCGCTTGGTTGAGAGGCAACAATTTGATCCTACTTTACTTGACCCGTTATTAAGAGATTTACTTGGCGAGCAAGGTATTACTCCTGAAAGGGAGAGAGGACAAGGCTCTGGGGTTATCATTAATGAGAATGGTTTGGTTCTTACAAACGCTCATGTCGTAGAAAGAGTCGATAATGTTTCAGTTACTCTGGCAGATGGATCTATTTGTGATGGTGAAGTTTTGGGCACCGATACAGTAACTGATCTTGCTTTAGTAAAAATTGATGAAGATACTTATTCTGGTTTTGCTCCACTTGGAAATTCTGAAGATCTTGAAGTTGGCGATTGGGCAATAGCTCTTGGTACTCCCTATGGTCTTGAAAAAACAGTTACCTTAGGGATTGTAAGCAGCCTGCATAGAGATATTAATAGTTTAGGATTCTCTGATAAAAGGCTGGACCTTATTCAGACTGATGCGGCAATAAATCCAGGAAACTCAGGGGGGCCACTTATAAATTCAAATGGTGAAGTAATAGGAATTAATACATTAGTAAGAAGTGGCCCTGGAGCTGGTTTAGGTTTCGCGATTCCCATCAATCTAGCTAAAAGTGTTTCTGATCAGCTTCTTAAAAATGGTGAAGTTATTCATCCATATTTAGGGGTACAATTAATTTCTTTAAATCCAAGAATTGCTAAAGAACATAATCGAGACCCCAATTCGTTGGTTCAATTACCTGAAAGAAATGGAGCTTTAATTCAATCAGTAATACCTAATAGCCCCGCTGAAAAAGCTGGTTTAAGAAGAGGCGATTTAGTAATAGCAGCCGAAAATATCTCGATAAATGAACCTAAAACTTTACTTGATGAAGTAGAAAAAGCTCAGATAGGAAAAGTATTCCTTTTAAATATTTTGAGAGATAATAAAGAGATACAGATAAATATAAAACCAGAACCACTTCCAGGTTTGACATAAAGCACCCATTGAAATTTAATAATCTATAACAATTAGAGAAAAAGATTTTGGATTCACAAACTCAAATGAAACAAGTAGTTGCTGATGCAGCAATAAGGGAAGTAAAGAGTGACATGATTCTCGGATTAGGATCTGGATCAACAGCTGCGTTAATGATAAAAAGCCTTGCGGACGAAATACGTTCTGGAAAACTTCAAAATATAAGATGTGTTGCAACTTCTTTTCAATCAGAAGTTTTAGCGCTTGAACTGGATATCCCGCTTATAGAATTAGCTTCTGTATCTCAAATTGATTTAGCTATTGATGGAGCAGATGAAGTTGATCCAGGATTTCAATTAATAAAAGGAGGAGGTGCATGTCATGTTAGAGAAAAGTTAGTGGCATCTAAAGCTAATCAATTGTTGATTGTTGTTGATGAAACAAAACTTGTACAAAATCTAAATCAATCTTTCCCTTTACCTGTAGAAGTTCTTCCGAGTGCTTGGAAGCAAGTTCAGGAAGTTATTTCAGATATGAATGGCAGTTCTTCTTTAAGAATGGCTACTAAAAAAGCTGGCCCAATTGTTACTGACCAAGGAAACCTCATCCTAGATATATTATTTAATGATGGTATTAAGAATCCAAAAGATATTGAAATGAAGATTAATAATATTCCAGGAGTACTGGAAAATGGATTATTTGTTGATCTTACAGACAAAGTATTAGTTGGCAAAATTGAAGACAACGTTCCAGTGGTTTACTCACCCTCAAGAGCTAGCTAATCTTCAAATCTTATTTCTATAGAGTTAGCGTGGCTATGTAAGCCTTCACTTTTAGCAAGATTAATAATATCAAGGCTATTAACTTTTAAACTTTCTTCATTAAATTCTATTATTGAAGTATTTTTCATAAAAGTTTCAACTCCCAAAGAACCGCTAAATCTAGAATTTCCTGACGTAGGTAAAGTATGATTTGGTCCAGCAAGATAATCTCCAACAGCTTCTGGGGTCCATTTTCCTAAAAATATCGCTCCTGCATTCTCTATACCTGCAAGAATTTTTTTTGAATCTATAGTAAGAATTTGTAGATGTTCCGGGGCAAAGTTATTGCTTAGCTCAACACATGATTCGTAATTCTCGCAAATCACAATTAACCCCCAATTTTTTATTGATTGCATGCAAATTTCTTTTCTTGGATGATCATCTATTTTTTTATAAAGTTCTTCTAAAACTTCTTTTGCCTGGTTCTTTGATGTAGTTAGAAGTATTGATGAAGCTAAAGGATCATGTTCTGCTTGCGCTAGTAGGTCAGATGCTATATGAGTGCTTTGAGCTGTTTCATCTGCAATGATTAATATTTCACTTGGACCAGCTAAAGAATCAATCCCTGTAGAGCCATAAATGAGTTTTTTCGCAGTTGTAACATATATATTCCCTGGACCTGAAATAACATCAACTTTATTGATTTGATTTGTGCCAAATGCTAAAGCACCAATTGCTTGAGCCCCTCCAATTCTAAATACTTTTTTGATCCCTGATAAGTGAGCTGCAGCTAAAACAGTTTTGTTTATTTCCCCTTCTTTATTCCCAGGAGATACCATTATAATTTCCTCTACTCCTGCTACTTTTGCAGGTATAGCATTCATCAATACTGTACTTGGATAAGCAGCTCTACCTCCAGGAATATAAATACCTGCATTTTTTACTGGTCTCCATCTTCTTTGGACAGTATCACCATATTCACCTTTGATAGTGAAAGATTGAGGAATTTCTTTTTCATGGAATTTTTGAATTCTTTTATGAGCTACCACAAGTGAGTGCTTCAAATTGTTATCAATTTCATCCCATGCATTTTTTATTTGATCTGCACTCACTTGCATAGGGTCAGGGTCGAAACCATCAAATTTTTTTGTATATTTTTCTACCGCTATATCTCCAGAAATTTTTACCTCTTGAAGAATTTCTTCAACAATTGTATTTATCTTATTATTGTTACCTGAATTAGTTCGAGTAGAAATCCTTTTTAATTCTTCAATAGCTTCTTTGTTATTATTTATGATCTTCATTTGATTAATTTTTTCAAATTAGAAAGGCTCAAAACCCAATTTAATATCTTCTAAATTATATATGATTGATTAGTAGACGATTTATTTGTTATGATAAGTATCTTATATTTATGAACCCTCTGTGGCCAATAACAAATCAGCAAAAAAGAGAATACAAATTGCCGAAAGAAATCGATTTATAAATAAGTCATATAAATCTACTGTTAGGACATTAACCAAAAAAACCTTAGAGAACTGCGAAAAATATAAAAAAACCCCTAATGAGGATAATAAAAATTTAGTGAAAACAAGTCTTAATGAAGCTTTTAGCTTAATTGATAAAGCAGTTAAAAAAAATGTTCTTCACAAGAACAACGGTGCTAATAAAAAATCGAAAATCAACAATTTTGTAAAAACTACTCTTACCACAAAGTAAAAAGACAGATCATAATTATGAGCGATATAGAACTCATAGACTCTCACTGTCATTTAATATTTGAAAATTTTGAGAGAGATCTTGAAGATGTTGTTTTAAGATTGCGTTCAAGAGGTGTAAAAAAATTAGTTCATGCTTGTTGTGAATTAGCAGAAATTCCAAAGCTGAAAAAAATATCCGATGAATTTAATGAGATTTACTATTCAGTTGGTCTGCATCCGTTAGAAGCAAAAAAATGGGAACAAAGTTCAAAATCTGTTCTAAGAAAATCAGCTCTAGAAGATAGACGAGTTGTAGCTATTGGGGAATTAGGCTTGGATTTTTTTAAAAATGAAAATAAAACTCAGCAGATTGAAGCACTTATTCCGCAATTGGAGTTAGCTTATGAACTTCAATTGCCCGTAATTATCCATTGCAGAGATGCTGCAAATGAAATGATTGAGATATGTAGTGATCTCTCTAAAAAAGGAAAATGTCCTGATGGTGTTCTTCATTGTTGGACAGGAACACCAAATGAAATGAAGCAATTCTTGAATCTAGGATTTTATATCAGTTTTAGTGGTATAGTTACCTTCCCAAAAGCACATGAAATTCATGAGTGTGCCAAAATAGTCCCAAATGATAAATATTTAATTGAAACTGACTCACCATTTTTAGCTCCTGTCCCTCATAGAGGTAAAAGAAATGAACCTGCGTTTGTTGAAAATGTTGCCAATTTTATGGCAGATTTAAGGTCTACTGAATTAACCATAATTGCTAGCGAGTCATGTAAGAATGCTGAAGATTTGTTTAAATTTGACTTGTTAAATAGACGTAGAGGCTGTTAATATTAGGAATTACTGGAAATTTTCTTAATTTTTATACTTTGACAAACACAGTTAATGATCTATCAGCATTAAACGAAATTTAATTCTTCTTTATTAAATCGTTTTTTGTTGAAATCGAGATATAATTTTTGATCTCATTATTAAGTGAAAAGTTAAAGAACTAATTATTGAGTAGATTAAAAGTAAATAGTAAATCTCACAAAATCGCAGGTTTCTTGGATGAGCAGTAGCGCTTTACAGGTAGCAAAAACAGCTACTTATCTACCAGATTTAGTTGAAGTACAAAGAGCAAGCTTTAAATGGTTTTTAGAAAAGGGTTTAATAGAAGAATTACAAAATTTTTCGCCCATTTCTGATTACACAGGTAAATTAGAATTGCATTTTATCGGTGAAGAGTACAGGTTAAAAAGACCTAGGCATGATGTTGAGGAAGCCAAAAGAAGAGATGCTACATTTGCATCTCAGATGTATGTGATTTGCAGGTTAATTAATAAAGAGACAGGGGAAATTAAAGAACAAGAAGTATTTATTGGCGAACTGCCATTAATGACTGAAAGAGGAACTTTTATTATTAATGGTGCCGAAAGAGTCATTGTTAATCAAATTGTTCGAAGTCCTGGAGTATATTTCAAAGATGAGCTGGATAAAAATGGTCGAAGAACTTACAACGCTAGCGTTATCCCTAATAGAGGGGCATGGTTAAAATTCGAGACTGACAAAAATAATTTACTTTATGTGAGAGTTGATAAAACAAGAAAAATTAATGCTCATGTTCTTATGAGAGCGATGGGTCTTTCAGATAATGATGTGGTCGATAAACTTAGGCATCCAGAGTTTTATCAAAGCTCAATTGAGTCAGCTAATGACGAGGGTATTAATTCAGAAGATCAGGCATTACTTGAGCTATACAAGAAGCTACGTCCTGGTGAACCACCCTCCGTTTCTGGCGGACAACAGCTATTACACAGTAGATTCTTTGATCCCAAAAGATATGATTTAGGCCGAGTTGGTAGATATAAAATAAATAAAAAATTGAGACTTACCGTCCCAGACGATGTGAGAACACTTACCCATGAAGATGTTCTTTCTACCATTGATTATTTAATTAATCTTGAATTGGATATTGGAGGCGCTAGTTTGGATGATATTGACCATCTTGGTAATCGAAGGGTTAGATCTGTAGGAGAACTTCTTCAAAATCAAGTTAGAGTTGGACTTAATCGTTTAGAGAGAATTATCAAAGAAAGAATGACTGTAGGAGAAACAGATTCTTTAACTCCCGCTCAACTAGTCAATCCCAAACCTTTAGTTGCTGCCATAAAGGAATTTTTTGGCTCCAGTCAATTAAGTCAGTTCATGGATCAAACTAACCCTCTAGCTGAATTAACACACAAGAGAAGAATCTCAGCATTAGGTCCAGGGGGTTTAACTAGGGAAAGAGCAGGCTTTGCGGTAAGAGATATTCACCCTTCACATTACGGAAGATTATGTCCTATCGAGACTCCTGAAGGTCCTAATGCAGGACTTATAAATTCTTTAGCTACCCACGCAAGAGTTAATGAGTATGGTTTTATTGAAACGCCTTTTTGGGAAGTTAAAAACGGTAAAGTAAATAAGGAAGGTAATCCGGTTTATCTTTCTGCTGATTTAGAAGATGAGTGTAGGGTGGCCCCAGGAGACGTCGCGACTGATAAGGACGGCAATATAATTGCAGATCTAATACCAGTAAGATATAGACAGGATTTTGAAAAAGTTCCTCCTCGTCAAGTTGATTACGTTCAGCTTTCTCCGGTTCAGGTAATTTCAGTTGCTACTTCACTTATTCCTTTCTTGGAACATGATGATGCTAATAGAGCTCTTATGGGATCAAATATGCAACGTCAAGCCGTTCCATTGTTAAGGCCAGAACGTCCTTTAGTTGGTACAGGCTTAGAATCTCAAGTTGCTAGAGATTCGGGAATGGTTCCCATAACAAAAGTTAATGGAACTGTATCTTATGTAGACGCTAATGAGATTGTCGTTAAAGATGAGCATGATAATGAACATTTTCATTATCTTCAGAAATATCAAAGATCAAATCAAGATACCTGCCTCAACCAAAGACCTATTGTGAAAATTGGAGATAAAGTTATATCTGGGCAGGTTTTAGCAGATGGCTCCGCATGTGAAGGAGGAGAAATAGCCCTTGGCCAAAACGTTTTAATTGCTTACATGCCATGGGAGGGATACAACTATGAAGATGCCATACTTGTAAGCGAGAGGATGGTAACTGATGATTTATATACCTCAGTACATATTGAAAAATATGAAATTGAAGCAAGACAAACTAAGCTAGGACCTGAAGAAATCACAAGAGAGATTCCTAATATCTCGGAAGAAAGCTTGAATAATCTTGATGAGATGGGAATCATTAGGATTGGTGCTTTTGTCGAGAGTGGAGATATTCTTGTAGGTAAAGTGACTCCAAAAGGGGAATCAGACCAACCACCTGAAGAAAAACTGTTAAGAGCTATTTTCGGTGAAAAGGCTCGAGATGTGAGAGATAATTCCCTCAGGGTACCTAAAACTGAAAAGGGAAGGGTTTTGGATGTTCGTATTTATACTAGAGAACAAGGTGATGAATTACCTCCGGGAGCCAACATGGTTGTTAGAGTTTATGTGGCTCAAAGAAGGAAAATTCAAGTTGGTGACAAAATGGCTGGGAGGCATGGAAATAAAGGAATTATTAGCAGAATCTTACCAAGAGAAGATATGCCTTATTTGCCTGATGGTACCCCTGTGGACATAGTTCTTAATCCTTTAGGAGTTCCAAGTAGGATGAATGTAGGCCAAGTTTTTGAATTATTGATGGGCTGGGCAGCCTCCAACTTAAATTGTAGGGTTAAAGTTGTTCCATTTGATGAAATGTATGGAGCTGAAAAATCACATCAAACTGTTCAAGCGTTTTTAGAGGAAGCTTCAAAACAGCCAGGTAAAGCATGGGTTTACAATCCTGAAGATCCTGGGAAATTATTACTTAAAGATGGTAGAACAGGTGAACCCTTCGATCAGCCAGTTGCTGTCGGATATTCTCACTTCCTCAAATTAGTTCATTTGGTGGATGATAAAATTCATGCAAGATCCACTGGTCCTTACTCTTTGGTTACACAGCAACCCTTGGGAGGTAAAGCTCAGCAAGGTGGACAAAGGCTTGGAGAAATGGAAGTATGGGCTCTTGAAGCTTATGGAGCTGCTTATACTCTTCAGGAATTGTTAACTGTTAAATCTGATGATATGCAAGGAAGAAATGAAGCGCTTAATGCGATCGTAAAAGGTAAACCGATCCCAAGGCCTGGTACTCCTGAGTCATTTAAAGTTCTTATGAGGGAATTACAATCTCTAGGCTTGGATATAGGGGTTTATACAGACGAAGGAAAAGAGGTAGATTTAATGCAAGATATCAATCCAAGAAGAAATACTCCATCAAGGCCGACTTACGAATCACTCGGAACCTCTGAATATGAGGAAGATTAAATACTCAATTAAAACTTTTTAATTTAAATTCGCCAAAAATGACAAACAGCAACTTAAGAACTGAAAATCACTTTGATTACGTCAAAATTTCAATAGCTTCTCCACAAAGAATAATGGATTGGGGTCAGAGGACATTGCCCAATGGACAAGTAGTTGGTGAAGTTACGAAACCTGAAACTATTAATTACAGGACACTTAAACCAGAAATGGATGGATTGTTTTGTGAAAAGATTTTTGGGCCATCTAAAGACTGGGAATGCCATTGTGGAAAGTACAAAAGGGTAAGACATCGCGGAATTGTTTGTGAGAGATGTGGGGTTGAAGTAACTGAAAGTAGAGTCAGAAGACATAGGATGGGCTACATAAAACTTGCTGCGCCAGTTTCCCATGTTTGGTATTTGAAAGGAATCCCTAGTTACGTTGCAATACTTTTGGATATTCCGCTAAGGGATGTAGAACAAATAGTTTATTTTAATTGTTATGTCGTTTTAGATCCAGGTGATCATAAAGAACTTAAATATAAGCAATTACTCACTGAGGATGAGTGGCTGGAAATTGAAGATGAAATTTATGCTGAAGATTCAACTATAGAAAATGAACCTTTCGTTGGAATTGGTGCTGAAGCACTGAAGCAATTACTTGAGGACCTTGATTTAAATCAGGTTGCTGAGGAGCTTAGAGAAGAAATTACTAATAGCAAAGGGCAAAAGAGGGCAAAGCTCATAAAAAGGATAAGAGTTATTGATAATTTCATTGCGACCAGTGCAAAACCAGAATGGATGGTTTTAGATGCAATACCAGTTATACCTCCTGATCTAAGACCTATGGTTCAGCTTGATGGAGGAAGATTTGCAACTTCAGATTTAAACGACTTATATAGAAGAGTTATAAATAGAAACAATAGACTAGCTAGGCTTCAAGAAATTTTAGCTCCTGAAATCATAGTAAGAAATGAAAAAAGAATGCTTCAGGAGGCAGTTGATGCCCTTATAGATAATGGAAGGAGAGGGAGGACTGTTGTTGGAGCAAATAATAGAGCTCTTAAGTCTCTAAGTGACATAATTGAAGGAAAACAAGGAAGATTTAGACAGAATCTTCTTGGAAAGCGTGTTGACTATTCAGGAAGATCTGTAATAGTTGTGGGTCCTAAATTAAAAATGCATCAGTGCGGTCTCCCAAAAGAAATGGCAATAGAGCTCTTTCAGCCCTTTGTAATCCATAGATTGATAAGACAAAATATTGTGAATAATATCAAAGCTGCAAAAAAATTAATACAAAAAGCTGATGACGAAGTTATGCAGGTACTTCAGGAAGTTATTGAAGGTCATCCAATTCTCTTAAATAGAGCCCCTACGCTGCACCGTTTAGGAATTCAAGCTTTTGAACCAAAATTAGTTGGTGGTAGAGCAATACAACTTCATCCTTTAGTTTGTCCTGCATTCAATGCTGACTTTGATGGAGATCAAATGGCAGTTCATGTTCCTTTAGCTTTAGAGGCACAAACTGAAGCGCGCATGCTTATGTTGGCTAGTAACAATATTCTTTCTCCTGCAACTGGGGAACCAATTGTGACTCCATCACAAGATATGGTTCTAGGATCTTACTATCTGACTGCTTTGCAACCGAATTATCAACAACCAGAATTCGGAGATAATAAGTCTACTTTCGCTTCATTAGAAGATGTCATTTTTGCCTTTGAAGATAAAAGACTCAGCTTGCATGAATGGGTTTGGGTTAGATTTAATGGAGAAGTCGAAGATGAAGACGAAATGCGGAGCCCACAAAAAACTCAAGAGCTAGAAGATGGCTCAAGATTAGAAATCTGGAATTTAAGAAGGGACAGATTTGACTCTGATAATAATTTAATAAGTAGATTTGTGCTGACAACTGTTGGGAGAGTAGTTATGAACTATACCATCATCGATTCGGTATCTAAAACGTAATCTTTAAAAACTATTTTTCATTTATTAAAAATCATGACCTCATCTAAACCTAAAAAAACATCCAGAGTACGTAAAACTACTAAAAACTCAAAAAAGAACAATCCAGTTACAATGCCTGCTCTCGCTAAAACGCCCCCATCATTTAAAAATAAGGTAGTTGATAAGAAAGCCTTAAAAAATTTAGTCTCTTGGGCTTATAAAACTCATGGAACAGCTATAACTGCAGCCATGGCAGATAATCTAAAGGATTTAGGATTTAAATATGCTACCCAAGCTGCGGTCTCCATCTCAGTAGATGATTTAAAAGTTCCTGAAGCTAAACAAGATTTAATAGGACAAGCTGAAGAGCAAATATCTGCTACAGAAGAATGCTATAGACTTGGTGAAATTACCGAAGTTGAAAGGCACACAAAAGTTATAGATACCTGGACAGAAACTAATGAAAGATTGGTAGATGCTGTAAAGAATAATTTTAATCAAAATGATCCATTAAATTCCGTTTGGATGATGGCTAATTCAGGAGCAAGAGGTAATATGTCTCAAGTAAGACAACTTGTTGGCATGAGGGGATTGATGGCTAATCCTCAAGGAGAAATCATTGACCTGCCAATAAGAACTAATTTTAGAGAAGGTCTCACTGTTACTGAATATGTAATTTCTTCTTATGGAGCAAGGAAAGGTTTGGTGGATACTGCCTTAAGAACTGCGGATTCCGGTTATTTGACTCGAAGATTAGTTGATGTTGCTCAAGATGTAATTGTAAGAGAAGAAGATTGTGGAACAGAACGCTCAATAGTTGTTGAAGCTGAAGATGGTAAATTTGGAGCAAGGCTTCTTGGTAGGCTTACCGCTGAGGATATTTTTGATGCTGAAGAAAACCTCGTTGTTTCTCAAAACACCGCTATAGATCCAGCATTGTCAGGCGAAATTGAGAGAGCATCTATTAGTGAAGTAAAAATAAGATCCCCATTAACATGTGAAGCTAACAGATCGGTTTGTAGGAGGTGCTATGGATGGGCGTTGGCTCATAATCATTTGGTTGATTTAGGCGAGGCAGTTGGAATTATTGCTGCTCAATCGATTGGTGAGCCAGGAACTCAATTGACAATGAGAACTTTCCATACTGGAGGTGTATCAACTGCTGAAAGTGGAGTTGTGAGATCAAAAATTTCTGGGAAAGTTGAATTTAGTTCAAAAGCAAAGGTTAGAGGTTATAGAACTCCACATGGCGTAGAAGCTAAACAAGCGGAAGTTGATTTCATACTCAAGATAGTTCCTCAAGGAAATAATTCTGGCAAAGCTCAAAAAATTGAAGTTTCTAGTGGATCCCTATTATTTGTAGATGACGGTGAAGAAATTTGTTCTGATATAACTGTTGCTCAGATTACTGCTGGAGCCGTGAAAAAGAGTGTTGAAAAAGCAACAAAAGATGTTATCTGTGATTTAGCTGGTCAAGTTAGGTACGACAAGGTTATTCAACCAAAAGAGGTAACTGATAGGCAGGGTAATATTACTTTAAAAGCTCAAAGATTAGGTAGATTGTGGGTTTTAGCTGGAGATGTTTATAACTTACCACCAAATGCAAGACCAGTCATATCATCTGGTAAATCTGTAGATGAAGGGACAGTTTTGGCAGAAGCAAGTCAATCAAGTGAGTTTGGAGGGCAAGTTCGATTAAGGGAATCAATAGGAGATTCAAGAGAAGTTCAGATTGTCACAACTTCAATGTCTTTAACTAATTTTAAATTAGTAGAAGAATCTACCCACTCAGGTCAAATATATAATTTGGAATCTAGTGATGGTACATCTTATCGTTTAAACATTTCCCCAGGGAGTAAAGTCAGTAATGGCGAGGTAATAGCTGATTTAACGGATGAAAGGTTCCGCACAAAAACTGGCGGTCTAGTAAAATACGCACCGGGATTAAGTGTCAAAAAAGCGAGATCATCTAAAAATGGTTTTGAAGTAAGTCAAGGAGGGACATTGCTCTGGATTCCGCAAGAGACCCATGAAATCAATAAGGATATATCTCTTCTAATGATTGAAGATATGAAATGGATTGAAGCTGGAACAGAAGTTGTAAAAGATATTTTTAGTCAAACATCAGGAATTGTTACTGTTACCCAAAAAAATGATATCCTTCGTGAAATAACTGTAAGAAATGGAACTTTTCATGAATGTGATGATGAAGAAGTTTTGAATAGATTTACAGAAGAAGGAAATCTTGTAAATCCAGGCGAAAAGATTTTAGATGGTGTTGATAATAAAGAAATTCTATTTGTTCAAAAATTAGAAACAACTAAATGTCGAGGCTTATTATTAAGAACTGTTGAAGAATTCACTATTCCTGACCAGGCGGAATTACCCCAACTATCACATGTTAAGCAGGAAAAAGGTCCACATTTAGGCTTAAAAGCCATCCAAAGGCTTTCCTATAAAGACGGTGAATTGATAAAATCTGTTGAAGGGGTTGAATTACTTAGAACACATTTAAGTATTGAAAGCTTTGATGCTACTCCTCAAATGACTATTGACGTCGAGTCGATTGAAGATAAAAATGACGCATCAATAAATAGATTAAATTTAGTAATATTGGAGTCTATTCTTGTAAGAAGAGATACTATATCTGACTCCAGTCATGGCTCAACACATACAGAACTGCAAGTCACTAATAACCAAGAGGTAAAAGCAGGAGATGTAATAGCTACTACTCAAATTCTTTGCAAAGAGAAGGGATTGGTTCAATTACCAAAAGTTGTTGATGATGAGCCAATAAGAAGGTTAATTGTTGAAAGAGAAGAAGATAAAATAAAAATAAAAATTAGCGGAAAAGCAGAAGTTAAAGTTGGTGATCGTGTAGTTGATGGTGATCCCATTAGTGATTCTGTAAAATCAACTTCTTGTGGAGAAATAGAAGAAACTTCTAATAGTTCAGTAACCTTAAGACTTGGCAGGCCTTATATGGTTTCTCCTGATTCAGTTTTACATGTTAAAGACGGAGACTTGGTTCTTAGGGGAGATGGTTTAGCTTTACTTGTTTTTGAAAGGCAGAAAACTGGAGATATTGTACAAGGATTACCTCGTATTGAAGAGTTATTAGAAGCTAGGAGACCCAGAGATTCAGCAATTCTATGTAAAAAATCTGGAATTGTTCAGATCAAACAAGGTAATGATGAAGAATCAGTTTCTTTATCAGTTATTGAAAAAGATGATTTAGTAAATGAATATCAACTATTAATTGGAAAAAATATTATGGTTAGTGATGGACAACAAGTTAAAGGTGGGGAGTCCTTAACTGATGGTCCAATTAATCCACATGAACTATTAGATTGCTATTTCAATGATTTAAAAGATCAAAAACCTTTGATAGACGCAGCTCGAGAATCTATATCAAAATTACAAAGAAGTATGGTAAGTGAGGTACAAAATGTTTATAAGTCGCAGGGTGTAGCAATCGATGATAAACATATTGAGGTTATTGTTAGACAGATGACAAGTAAAGTCCGTGTAGAAGATGCTGGGGATACTACTCTTTTGCCTGGTGAACTAATAGAGTTGAGGCAAGTGGAGGATACAAACCAAGCAATGGCAATTACAGGAGGAGCTCCAGCAGAATTTACTCCTGTTTTGTTGGGTATTACTAAAGCCTCTCTCAATACAGATAGCTTTATTTCAGCAGCATCGTTCCAAGAAACAACAAGGGTTCTTACAGAAGCTGCGATTGAAGGTAAATCTGATTGGTTAAGAGGTTTAAAAGAAAATGTTATCATCGGTAGATTAATACCTGCAGGTACAGGTTTTAGCGGTTTTGTGGAAGAATTATCCTCAGAGGCTGGCCCTCATCCCGATATTCTTGCAGAAGAATCTGGTGGCTATAGAAGAGCAAAGAACTTAAGGCCAGATTATACAGTTGATATGCCACAATCACCTGCTGTAAACTCTACTGCAATACTTGATGATCCTAGTGATGAAGATTTGGAGACAACGAGAAATCGACATGGAATCGATCCTTCTTCGAGTAATTTTGCGGCCTTCGCAAGACCAAATGCTGAAAATCAATTTTCTGAAGATCAATTACCAGATCCTGCCGCATTGGAGGGATTACAGGAGGAGGGCCTTCTGTCTGATGAATAAGTATTATCTATTATTGTTTTTAGTGACTAAAATGAAATTTTTTAAAGTTGTAAGAGATGATTAAGCCAGAGATTGTACCCAAAAGAAAATTACCCCGTTATGGATTCCATTTTTACAATGAAAGACTTAATGGAAGAATGGCCATGATTGGTTTTATTGCGCTTATTCTTACAGAATTCTTTCTTAAACATGGTTTGCTGTTATGGTGAAAATAGTTTCTAAATAACAAACTACTAAATTTGAAAAATCTTCTTGGAAGTAGTATTAAGGATTTAGAAAATGTTGCTTTAGATTATGGGCAGGCTTCTTTTAGGGGTCGCCAAATTTATAATTGGATTTATAACTATAGAAATAAGAACAAAAATATTGATCAAATAGAAGTTTTACCTTTGGATTTTAGAAAGAAGTTAAAGGATGATGGTTTTAAGGTAAGTGAGCTGATTATTAAAGAAAGAAATTTAGCTAACGATGGTACTTTAAAGTTGTTACTTTCTACAGACGATAATCAAAGTATTGAGTGCGTTGGTATACCAACTGAAAAAAGATTAACTGCCTGTCTCTCTAGTCAAGTTGGTTGCCCTATGGACTGCAAATTTTGTGCAACTGGCAAGGAAGGTTTGAAGAGATCTTTAAAAGCAAGTGAAATTTTAGATCAAATTTTATTTATAGAAAATGAAATGAATAGAAAAGTGACTAATATTGTTTTCATGGGTATGGGTGAGCCCTTATTGAATATTGATGACTTACTTTTGTCAATTAGATCTATAAATAATGATTTTCAGATCAGTCAGAGAAAGATAACTGTAAGCACAGTAGCTGTTCCAAAAATGATAAGTAAATTATCAGCAAAGTCTTTTCAAATTTTGGGTAATTGTCAATTTACATTAGCAATTAGCCTACATGCTTCAAACCAAAAAACAAGAGAGGCGATAATACCTAGTGCAAAAAACTACGAAATAAAAAATATAATCGACGACTGTAAGAAATTCGTAAGAGAAACTGGTCGGAGGGTAAGTTTTGAATATCTAATGCTAAGTGGGGTGAATGACAAATTAGAACATGCTTATGAATTGAGTAATTTACTGAAAGGTTTTCAATGTCACGTAAATTTAATACAGTATAACCAAATTGACGAAGTTGAATTCAAACGAACCTCTTTACAAAATCTCCAATTATTTCAATCTAGACTTGTTAATAATGGCATAGCTGTTAGCTTGCGAAAAAGCAGAGGTCTAGATAAAAATGCTGCATGTGGTCAGCTAAGACAAAATGCAAAAAATAAATAATATTATCTAATAAAAATTTTTTAAAAGTCTCTTAAACAGGTTATTATTGTGTTAATTAATCTTCAATCATTGGGTTTTATTAAGACAAAAATTTTACCTTTCGCTATCGTCACACTCTTTGGGATTGCCTTCTTTGCCGTTAGTGCAAGAATTTGGTTACCAGGAGATATGATGTCTCCTGCTCCCATAAATTAAATTTTTTTAGTTTTTCAAAATGGCAAAAAATAAGGATCCTAATAAAGAAAGCTTGGTTGATATTGCTGTTGATCCAGATGTTTTAGCGAGAGAATTGGCCTTAGAAATTGAAATAGATCCTTTAGAACAAATTGATGAAGATTCTTTCCCAAAAGGTTTAAACATAACTCAGGAATGTAATGAAGCGTTAAAAATGCTTGAAGGTAACAGAGAAGAAAGAATACAGGGATTAAGAATATTTTGTGAATTTAGAGATTCAAGATCTTTCCCCCTTTTGTTACCATTACTTGATCAACCTTGTCCCGTTGAAAGAATGAGTGTTGTATATGCTTTGGGCCGTAATCCATGTCCTAACGCGGTCGAGAAACTTATTAGTCTTTTGGAGACTGACGATAATGCTTATGTCAGAAGAGCAACTGCATGGAGCTTAGCTAATTATGATAATCAAATTGTTTTGGAGCCATTAATAAATGCTTTGAAGAACGATGTAGCTGCAGTAAGGTTATGGTCATCTAGTTCTTTAGCTGAAATCGGAAATGTTTCTTTGGAAAATGCTCAATTGGCAGCAGAACAACTTTTAATAAGTTTAAAAATAGATAACGAACCGGGTGTAAGAAGTAATTGCATTTGGTCATTGTGTAGATTGTATGAAAAATTAAATAATACATTTCAAGAAAGTTTCGTTGATGAATGTACTAGGATAGCTCTTTTCGATAAAGAACCCTCCGTTATGGAAGAAGCAAAAACTGCCTTGGATTCAATGGGTATGCAAGGTTTTTATAATTAAATTTCTTAATTTTTTTATAAGTACACGACTGAAAAAGTTTATTTATTAGATATTCAATATAAAAATTAAAATTGATTAACTTGTACCAACTGAAACAAAAAAATTTCGTTATTCTATATAAAGTATAAGTTATTAGTACTTGAATTTAATGCCTCAAAAAACATTGAGATTCAAAATTCATCAAGACGGAAGAGTTGAAGAGACAGTAGAAGGTTTTACTGGTAATTCATGCAATGATGCAACTAGAAATCTTGAAAACACTCTTGGAAAAGTAACAGTTAAAAATAAAACTTCTGATGCTTTCATCTCTAATCAAAATGAAAAATTAAAACAATTCAACCACGAATCTAATGTCACATTTTAGTACGATTAAAACTCAGCTCAAAGATGCAGAGCCATTAATTAAAGCCTTAAATAATCTTGGTTACATAATTAACCAAGAAGAAAAGTTTATTAAAGGCTATAGAGGTAAGTTTACTGCTGTCGATATAAGCATGAATTTATCTGGAGATACCAAAGTTGGATTTAAATGGGACAATAATTCAAATGCATATGAATTAGTTACTGATTTAGATTTGTGGAAATTTGATCTTCCAGTAGAAAGATTTATCTCTAAAGTTACGCAAATGTATGCCTACGAAACAATTATTTCCAAAACAAAAGAAGATGGTTATCAAATCGTAGAGCAAAAAAACCAAAATGATGGCTCTATTGAATTGGTTTTAACCAAGTGGGATAATTAATCTCATATTATGGATTTAACAGATCCATTTGATAATTTTGAAGAGAATAATGAAATTACTGGCTGCGAGCCTGTACTTGGTGGACAATTAGCCGAAAAAGCTGTTTGGGTTGATGAGTCTAAGTGTATTGGTTGTCAGTATTGTGTTCACGTAGCTTCGAATACTTTTATGGTTGATGAATTTCATGGTAGAAGTCGAGCTATGAGACAAGATGGTGATAGCTCTGATGTTATACAAGAAGCGATAGATACGTGCCCTGTTGATTGTATTCACTGGGTTAATTTTGAAAAATTGGATGATCTAGAGAATAGTCTTGATAGGGATATGTTTCAATCATTTGGAAAACCACCGAGAATGAATAAACATTAATTTTTAAAAGATGCAATATCGAAGATTTGGTCGAACCAATCTAAAGATCCCTATTTTATCTTTAGGCGGGATGAGATTCCAAAAAAGTTGGGAACAATTAGATTTTTCTGAGATTTCAAATGAAGAACAAAATAAAGTAGAAAATATTTTAAATCTAGCAAACAAATATGGATTAAGTCATGTCGAAACTGCTAAGTATTATGGAACTTCTGAGGTGCAATTAGGAATGGGTTTTAAAAATATAAAAAAAATCCCAAACATTATTCAAACTAAGATCCCTCCATATAGTGATCCAGAAGTTTTCAAGAGAGATGTTATGACAAGTATTGAAAAATTAAAAGTTAAAAGAATTGATTTGCTAGCAATACATGGCATTAATACAGATGAACATTTACATCATGCTATTAAAGATGGAGGTTGTATTGACATTTTAAGAAATTTGCAAAAGGAAAATTTAGTTGGCTCTATTGGATTTTCAACTCATGGAAAATCTTCACTCATTGAGAAGGCTATATCAACAAACTTTTTTGATTATGTTAATTTGCACTGGTATTTCATCAATCAAGAAAATACAAAGGTTATAAATTTGGCAAAAAAGTATGATCTTGGGGTTTTTATAATAAGTCCCACTGATAAAGGGGGACATCTTCATACTCCCTCAAAAAAAATGTTGGAACTTTGTAAGCCACTTCATCCTATAGTTTTTAACGATCTTTTTTGCTTAAGAAATCAAAATGTCCATACTCTTAGTGTAGGTATTGCAAAAGAGGCGGATTTTGATTTGCATTTAAAGGCTGTCTCTTTGTTATCTGACTCTGAGAAGTATGTTCCAATGATTATAAATAGATTAAGGCAGGAATCAATTAATTCTTTGGGTTTAGAGTGGCATCAAAATTGGAATAGAAATTTGCCAAGTTGGGAAAATACGCCAGGAAATATCAATATTCCCGTTCTGCTTTGGCTTTCAAATTTAATTGATTGGTTGGATATGGAAGGGTTTGCAAAAGCTAGATATCAATTGCTTGGTAATGGAAGTCACTGGTTCCCAGGAAATAACTCTAATTTATTAGATACGGATGTTTCTGAAGTAAAATTATTGAAAGTATTAGAAGGTCATATAAATCCAAAAAAAGTTATAAGAAAATTGAGAACTTTAAAAGAAAAGTATGGGGATAAGGTTGCTGAAAGATTATCAAAAAAATAATTTCATAATGGATATTTATCAGGTTTGCCAACTTTTCTTGGATATTTTTTAGGGCAATTATTTTTTGGTTGAATAAGAATAATATTTCGAGTACCTTTACTTCTTGGTAATGAAATCTTCTTTTTTTCTTTAATTTTTCCTTCTAATATTTCTAAAGTTTTATCTAAATTTTTACTTTCTTCATTAGTCCATTTCCCGCAATATAAAAATCCTAACCCTTCTTTTTTTAGCATTGGCAGAATATATTCTGAAACTGTTGAAGGATTACTTACCGCTCTAGTGGTAGCTATATTAAAACTATTTCTCATTGAAGATTGATGAGCTAAGTTCTCAATACGATCATTTATTACATGAATGTTGTTTTTAAGATTGATCTCTTTGATTAAGATTTTTAGTGCATCTGTTTTCTTTTTTGAAGAATCAATAAGGTATATCTCTGAATTAGGATGAATTATGGCATAAGCTAAACCTGGGAAGCCACAACCTGATCCAATATCTAAAAATTTTTTATTATTAAAATTAATATTTGGGAAAGATTTAAATGGCCAAATGCTGTCAAAAACTTGAGATACCCAATAATCATTACCATCAATTAATCTAGTGAGATTGATTTTATTATTTAATTCTTTAATTTTAATTTGTAACTCTTGAAAAATATTTATTTCTTCTTCAGTGATTAAGGCAAAAATTTCTTCGGGAATGTTTTGTTTATTCATTTCGTTAAAAATATAAAATTTTTACCTTTCATAAAATACATTCTATTTAGTAAAAATTTATTAGAATTAAAATATTAATAAAGATTATTTTGAAAGGGGAAATTTCTTATTATAAAATTTTAGGTGTTGATGAAAATGCTTCAAATCATGAATTGAGAAAGGCATTTTGCAAACTTTCCATTGAGCTTCATCCTGATACAACTTCTTTAGAAATAGACGACGCTAAAAGTAAATTTCAAGAAGTCTTGGAAGCTTATGAAAATTTGAATAATAGTTATTTGAGGAAAATATATGATGACAAACTAAAGGAAAAAACTAAAAGTAAAAATAATGCCAAAGTATTAAATAATTTAATAGTTGATTCAAATAATAAAAATTTAGTAGGGAATAGAAGACCTTTTTCAAATGGTGAATTGTTTTCGTTATTTCTTTTATTTATTATCATTTCTATTAGTTTAATTTGTTCAGTTTTTATTGCCTCTTTTACAGGCAAAGAATTAGATACAATACCTATCTGGTTATTAAAATGATACTTTTAAAAAGTTTGTGAGTCTCCCTACAAAACCTATTAACCAATATTCACTTCAATCGTTGGAATTGTGGCTAACTGATTTAGGTGCTGTGAAAGATGTCAATAATCCATCTAAATGGTACCTTTTACTTTCTAATTGGAATGCAACTATTATTTTTGAACAAGAAGATTTAAGTGTTATCTGGGAAAGTGAAGGACAAGAAACTAAAAGACTATTTTCATATTGCATTAACAGAGAAGATGTGGAGAATGCAATACTGCAGGGACCTTAAATTTCTATCTAAAGTTTGTCTAAGATTTGCCTTATTATCCAGTAACTTTTTTCTAATTGATAATCGGTTATACATAGAGGCGGCAAGAGGTAAATAACATTACCGAGGGGCCTAATAAATAAACCTTGCTCCATTGCAAGACTTTTTATTTCTTTCCCAATATTATTGAAATAACCTTTTTTGTTCCCAATATCTAAATCGAATGCAGCAATTGTGCCCGATACCCTTATCTTTTTTATATAAGGTAAGTTTTTAAATTTAATTAAATGAGATAAATGTTTTTCTTCAAATGAAAGGTATTTGTCTGGTTCTTTTTCTAATAAATCAAGGCTAGCGTTTGCCGCAGCACAACCTAAAGGATTAGCAGTAAAACTATGTCCATGCCAAAAAGTTTTTCTTGGGGAATCATCAATAAAGGATTGAAAAATTTTTTCTTTACATAAAGTTATCCCCATTGGTAAAAATCCACCAGTTAAACCTTTTGAAATACTTATTAAATCAGGAATGATTTTTGCCTTTTGAAACGCAAAGAGGCTTCCACATCTTCCGAACCCAGTTAATACTTCATCGGCAATTAATAAAGAATTATTATTTTTAATAATTTCTGAAACTTTTTTTATAAACTGAGGCCTAACCATATTCATCCCTCCTGCTCCTTGAACAAGTGGCTCAAGGATTACTGCAACTGTGGGAGTTTTAAGAAGAGTTTCTAATTTTTGGATCGCCTCATTTTCTTTATTTTCTACTTCTTCATCGTTCATCCAAGTTGAAGGCCATGGGACTCTTCTAACTGGGAACATAAGATTATCGAAATTTTCATTAAAAATATTTCTTTCACCTAAAGCCATTGCTCCAAATGTATCGCCATGATAGGCGCCATCAAAAGCTACTATTTGAGTTCTTGTCTCTCCTCTATTTTGCCATGATTGAAAGGCAATTTTTAAAGCGACTTCCACTGCAGTAGAACCGTTATCAGAAAAGAATAATCTTTCTAGTTTTGTTAATTCACTAAGTCTTTCTGCCAATTTTTTTGCCTGTGGATGTAAGAAATCAGCAAATATAACTTGCTCAAGTTTTTTTGATTGATCGAAAATGGCATCTGAAATATATTCGTTGCTATGACCATGAAGGGTTACCCACCAACTACTAATTGCATCAATTAACTCTTGTTTAGAATCTTTAGTAAATAGGAGGGCATCTTTACCATGAGTAACTTCTATTTGCGGCTTGCTCTCATTGATTTGTGTAAAAGGTGGCCAAATATTTGGGTGCCAATCTTGGTTTGGAGTTTTTGAATCCAAAGATTTCATTTAACTTATTTTTGAATTTAAAAGTGAGATCAACTTATTTTTAATTTCAAGTTCTTCCCATAGTATATCTAAATTATTTGAGTCCATTTTTTTGATGTAAGGAAATTCAGTAATTAAAGGAATACCACTAAAATCAACTAGAGTTTTTGGATTATCTAAATGTTTTTCACCATTGATTACTATTCCTAAAATCTCAATATTTCTTCGTTTTAAGGCCTCAATACTTAGCAGGGTATGGTTAAGAGTGCCTAGTGAGCTCTTACATACAAGTATTACCGGAAGATTCCATTGTTTTATTTGATCTATTTGTAAAAAATTGCGTGTTATTGGAACCATTAATCCACCTGCAGTCTCTACAATTAATGAACCTTTTACTTTTGGTAATCTCAACATGTCAAAGTTAATAATTTTTTGATCTATTTCAGCAGCCCAATGAGGAGATAGAGGTTTTGTAAAGATATAAGCTTCTTTAATGATTTTCTCTTTACTTACTTGTGCAAGTTTTTCAACAGTTTGACTATCGGTTTGCGATTCAATACCACTTTGAATAGGCTTCCAATAAAAGGAATTTAATCCTCTAACGAAAAAAGAGCTTATTAAAGTTTTTCCAATATCAGTATCTGTTCCACAAATTATAAATTTGAAATTACTATCCTGACTACTCATAATTTTTTTATGATTTGAATCTCAATTTGCCATGAAAGGTTCACCGTATTATTGTAATTCTTTGGCCAAAACTTTTGAATTTTTTTTAACTCCTTCACTGTTTTGTGTTTACAATTTGTTGATTGTGCCCCTACATTTTTAATGCTTCTAAAAAGCTTATATACATCTTCAAAATTTTCAAGATAATTAAACTTTTCTGAATAATGTATTTCAGTTAATTTGAAATCTTTTAATAATTCTTTAGAGCAAGGGAAATTAAGACCACTATATTCAATATCAATTTTTCTACAAGTATCTTTCCATTCAGGAAAACAATCTTTTGTTGGATATGAAATGATTAAAAAACCTCCGGATATTAATTTACTAAACCAATTTTTTATTATCTTTTCTGGGTTGTTTAACCAATGGATGCAAAAGTTAGATGTTAATAGAGAGCAGTTATTGATTTCAGGAGGTAAATCATTATTTAAATCCCATAAAATTTTTTTACTAGATAATTTATTCTCAAGAAGCATTTTTTTGCTGAAATCAATTCTGGATACTTTTTGGGAAGAAAAATGTTTTTCTATTTCATCAGCTAATATTCCTGGTCCTGATCCTAGATCTATCCATTCACCTTTTTTTTTAGGATTTAATTCTTTGATAAATTGAACAATCTTTTCTGCAAAAAACTTCTGAATATTTGAATACTCTATATACCGATATGCAGCATTATTGAAATTATTTTTTATTTTCTCATTCCACTGTTGATTATCCACTTCAATCATTAAATTTATTAAGTAAGACCTCGTATAAATTTAAATTATTCAAGCAATGACCTTGCTGAGCTAATTTAATTAAAATTGGCTTCCTATTAAGTATTTTATTTAAGGAATCTAAAAAGTTATTATGTGATTCATTGTCAAGAATCAAATCATTTTCTGATTTTAGAAAAATAATTTTGCAATCTTTTTTTAGAAATACTGGATAATCTCTATTAATGTAAAGTTGTTTTAAATCACTTAAAAGAAGAGTTTTATTTAAACTCTCTAAACTTTTATAAAAGATATTTTTGAAACTATTATTTATATCATTAGGCATAAATGATCTATGTATAAATTCTTTCAACATATCCTTAGGTTCATCTTTTAGGATTTTTGTTTCCATTCTTTTAAGAGACCTCAAAATAAAGTTTCTCTTATTACCTACAGGAAGAAAATTATTAAAAGAATTGATAAGAACAATATGAGTTGCTTCTTTTAAAATTTTTTTTTGCATTAGATGAAAACCATATGAATGGCATAAAGTCATTCTGATTTCGTTTTTAGAGTCGCTTTTAATCCATTTTGCTTGATAATTATTTTTCGAAAAATAGCCTCTTTCATTATCTTGCCAATGCCAATTATTATTTAAAAAATCAATTTTATGTTCATCCCAGAAATGTTTATTTAGTCCCCACCCGTGTTGAGTAATAATTTGTTTCATTTAAAATCTTTTAATACTGCAATGAAATTCTTTAGCAGATTAAAATCTAAGTTTCTTCTTATTGTTATTCTGATTCTAGATTGCCCCACTGGAACAGTTGGAGGTCTTATAGCAATTGCTAAAAACCCATTTTCTTCAAGATATTTTTGAAGATAAATTGCCTTCTCTTCTTGGCCAACAATAATTGATAAAATGTGAGAATCTCCTTGAACTGGAAAACTAAAATTTTTAATAATTTCATTTTTCCATAACTTCGCAGAAGATAATAAATCATTACCCCATTCTTTATTTTCTAAAATTTTTTTCAAACCTTCTAGCGCTCCAGCAGCTAAAGATGGAGCAAGTGCAGTTGTGTACCTAAATGCACCACTTGTTTGGATAATGTATTCACCAACTTCTGAATTGGAAGCTATGAAAGCTCCACCGCTTCCAAAAGCTTTTCCAAAAGTTCCAGTAATCATAGTTATATCCGAACGACAATTAAAACTTAAACCCCTGCCTTCAGGCCCCAAGATCCCAATTGCATGAGCTTCGTCAACTAATAATTGAACACTATTTTTCTTGCAAATTTCTGTTATTTCTCTGAGCGGAGCAATTGATCCCTCCATGCTATAAAGAGATTCAACAACAACTAAAATGGAATTTTTTGTAGGGTGAGATTTAATAATTTTATCTTCTAAATCTTTCAAATTATTATGTGAAAATCGAACTAGTTTTGCTTGAGCCGCTTTGACTCCAACCAATAATGAGTTATGGATCAATTTATCTGCTATTACGATACTATTTCTGTTTGCTAAAGCCTGGATAGCGGCTATATTTGCTTGAAATCCGCTTGGGAAAAGTAATACTTTTTGTTGATCAAGCCACTTGGCAAGTTCTTTCTCTAATAATTTATGTATTGGTCTTGAACCCGTAATAAACCTAGAGCTTCCTGAACCAATGCCTTCTAAAAGGCTTACTTCGTAAGCAGCTTTTATTAAATCCTTGTCCCTACTTAATCCAAAATAATCATTACTGCATAAGTCTATAAGTTTTTTATTATGCGAATTTACACTTAGAAGTTCGAATGGTTTTTTACCTAAAGAAAATGTTTTTAATTTTCGGATTCTATTTTTTGGAATTTTTATTTTTTTCATTTTGGAAAAAATTAAATATATTAGATTTAATTAAAAAGATTTAGATTTACTATTAAAGTTTGCAAGGTATCCTTTGTTTATTAATATCTATATAGATCATATATTAAGAAGTTAACTCATCATCTCTTCAATCACAATTATTGCTTAATTTAGAGGAATATTTCCCCTTTCCGCTAGATGATTTCCAATTAGAGGCAATACAAGCTATTAATAGCGGAAATTCTGTTGTTTTAACGGCACCAACAGGTTCGGGTAAAACATTGATAGGTGAATTTGCTATATATAGAGGGTTATCTCATGCAAGCAGAGTTTTTTATACAACACCTTTAAAGGCCCTATCAAACCAAAAGTTTAGAGATTTTGCTAGTCAATATGGTGAGAATAAAGTTGGTCTTTTAACTGGCGATATAAGTATAAATAGAGAAGCACCAATCTTAGTTATGACGACTGAGATTTTCAGGAACATGCTTTATGGCGAATTTGATGAATTTGATGATCCCTTAGAAAATTTAGAATCTGTGATTCTTGATGAATGTCATTACATGAATGACCCCCAAAGAGGCACAGTTTGGGAGGAAACCATAATCCATTGCCCTACAAGAACTCAAATAATAGCTTTATCAGCAACAATAGCCAATGCAGATCAACTACAAAATTGGATAGAAAAAGTTCATGGACCCACAGTACTAATTAATAGTGATAAGAGACCAGTCCCACTTGATTTTATTTTTTGTAGTGTTAAAGGCCTCCATCCACTTTTAAATAATAAGGGTAATGGAATTCATCCAAACTGTAAGATTTGGAGAGCTCCTAAAGGGCAGAAAAAGAGAGCAAAAGTGGGAAGGATAATGCAACCAAAGTCTCCCTCAATTGGCTTTGTGATCTCGAAACTAGCTGAACGAAATATGTTGCCAGCTATTTATTTTATTTTTAGTAGAAAAGGATGTGATAAGGCTATTGAGAATATAAAAGATTTAACTTTAGTAAGTTATTCAGAGGCAAATTTAATATCCCAAAAATTAGATGTTTATCTTAAAAATAATCAAGAGGCAATTAAAGATAAATCTCAATGCGAGGCATTAAAACGCGGTATTGCATCTCATCATGCTGGATTATTGCCTGCATGGAAAGAATTGGTCGAGGAATTATTTCAGCAAGGTTTGATAAAAGTTGTTTTTGCAACTGAAACTCTAGCTGCAGGAATTAATATGCCCGCAAGAACCACTGTGATTTCTTCTTTATCAAAAAGGACAGAAGATGGGCATAGATTATTGTTTAGCAGTGAATTTTTGCAAATGTCAGGAAGAGCTGGAAGAAGAGGAAAAGATACCCAAGGATATGTTGTTACATTACAAACAAGATTTGAAGGTGCCAAAGAAGCAAGTGCACTGGCTATCAGCAAACCAAATTCTTTAGAGAGTCAATTCACTCCTAGCTATGGAATGGTACTTAATCTTTTACAAAGTTATACTTTAGAGAAGTCTAAAGAATTAATTAAAAGAAGTTTTGGTAGTTTTTTATATTTAGGTGAATCCTCTGGTGAGAATGAAATTCTTGAAAATTTAAATAAGGATTTAATTGAATTAAAAAAAATTACATCTAAGGTTTCATGGAAAGATTTTGATAACTACGAAAAGTTAAATAATCGTCTTAAAGAAGAGAGAAGACTCTTGAAAATTTTAGAAAAACAAGCGGCAGAAAAACTATCAGAAGAGATCACTAATGCACTCCCATATATTAAAGATGGAAGCTTAATTTCAATCAAAGCACCTCAAATTAAAAGAAAAATTGTTCCAGGATTGATTTTTAAGAAAATATATGAATCTCAAAAAATTAAGAGTCTATTGTGTTTGACAATTGATAATTTATTTATCCTTATAAAACCCTCATACATAGTAAGTATTTTTAATGATTTGGATGCAATTGATGTCTTAGGACTTGAATCACCAAAAATGTATTTTTCTGGAGAGGTTGTTAGGGGAGATGATATGTCGCAATGTTTTGCGGATCGAATTTTAGAAGTTTCTAAAAAAAATGATTTACAAACTCCACAATATGATCTAACAACGGAAGTTATGGCACAACAGCAGCAAATTAATAATTTAGAAGAAATAGTCACTGATCATCCCTCACATAGATTTGGAGACTCCAGGAAATTAAAGAAATATAGAAAAAAAATTGTTGATGTTGAACAAGAAATAAATCTGAGAAAAAAACTTCTTGATGATAAAGAAAATCATAACTGGAGAACTTTTACCGATTTGATGAAAATTTTGAATCACTTTGGTTGTTTAAATGATTTGGAATTGACAGAAGTTGGACAAACAGTTGGTGCAATAAGAAGTGAAAATGAATTATGGATTGGTCTTGTTTTAGTCAGTGGTTATTTGGACGATTTAGATCCTCCTGAGTTAGCTGCAATTATTCAAGCTATATGTGTTGATGTAAGGAGGCCTAATCTTTGGAGTAATTTCAAGCCTTCTTTAAAGGTAATAGATGTTTTTAATGAATTAGAAGGTTTAAGAAAATTAGTCTCTTCTCAACAAAATAAGTTTCATATTGAAATTCCTATTTATTTAGAAAAAGAGTTGACTGGAATTATTTCAGAATGGGCAAGGGGAAAAAAATGGAAAGATTTGGTTTTTAATACTTCATTAGACGAAGGTGATGTAGTGAGGATTATTAGAAGATCAATAGATGTCCTTTCTCAAGTGCAATACTGTATTGGTGTTAGTAATAAATTAAAAAGCAAAGCAAGGCTAGCATTAAAAGCTATTAATCGATTTCCTGTTACTGAATCTAATGATCTTATAAAAGTCTCTGAAAATATTAACCCTGCAACAGAAAGAATTGACAATAATTCATAAATTTTTAATCAAATCATTGAATTAATATTCATCGCTTCATCAAATTCATCTTCGTTTAAATAACCTAATTTAAGCGTTGCCTCTTTTAAATTTAATGATTCTTTGAAGGCAAGGTTTGCAATTTCAGCTGCTTTTTCATAACCAACTTTTGGCACAATGGCTGTAACCAACATTAGTGAATTTTCTAAATTAAACTGCATTTTCTTTTGATTAGGTTTCATCCCATTTACTAATTTTATTCTGAAGTTTTCTATTGCATTTTTAAGTAATTTTAAACTTGTAAGAATATTGAATCCAATCAGAGGCTTATATTCATTCATCTGCAAAGTACCGCTAGAATTTGCTATTGAAACTGCATATTCAAGACCCATTATCTGAGTGCAAACCATTGATAGGGCTTCGCATTGAGTCGGATTCACTTTGCCCGGCATGATAGAACTTCCAGGTTCATTTTGAGGGATAATCAATTCATATATTCCTGACCTTGGTCCTGAAGATAGAATTTTTATATCATTTGAAATTTTAAATAATGCACCTGCTAATATTTTTATCTGACTCATTACTTGAGCTAGGCGATCATGCGAGGCCATGATAGAAAAATTATTTTTTGATTTATAAAACATTAGATTAGTATCATCGGAAATTAATTTTATAGACTCTTCACAAAATCCTTTTGGACAATTAATGCCTGTTCCAACTGCAGTTCCTCCCAGAGGTAAGAAATATAATTCATTCAGACTAATAATAATTGCATTCTCAGCATCTTTAAGTTGCTCTGACCATCCTGATATTTCTTGCCCAAAAGTAAGGGGCACTGCATCTTGAAAATGTGTTCTTCCTATTTTTATAAGGTCTTTCCATTCTTTACTTTTTTTATCAAGGATCTTAGTAAGTTCTCTTATCGTGGGAACTAAATTTTTGATTATTTCATTAACTACAGATATTTGAATAGCAGCAGGAAAAGTATCATTAGTTGACTGAGATTTATTTACATCATCATTGGGATGAATTGGTTGATGACTACCAAGCTCTGAATTTGTTTTTAATGATGCAATATTTGAAATTACCTCATTTATATTCATATTTGTTTGTGTGCCACTACCTGTTTGCCAAACCTTTAAGGGAAATTGTGAATCATGAAGCCCATCAAGTATTTCTGTACATGCCTCTACAATCAAATCTTTCTTTCTTTTATCTATTAAGCCTAAATTGAAATTAGCAATTGAAGCAGCTTTTTTTATGAGGGTGAGTGAATAAATTAACTCTATTGGAATTAATTCTTCTCCAATAGAAAAATTTATTATAGATCTTTGTGTTTGAGCGCCCCACAAGGCTTCAATGGGAACCTCTACAGTTCCCATACTATCTTTTTCAATCCTAAAGTTTTTTGTCATTATTCCTCTGAAAACACTGGTTTAACTTAGATAAGGTTTTCAGTAATCCTAGATACCTAACTTCTCCCATATTACACTTAAATTATTCAGATGAATTGAAGGATTAAAACATTCTTCTAAGTCACTTTGATCAATTAAATCCATTATTTCATTATCTCTCTCTATATTTTGTTTGAAATTCCCATTCTCAGTATTCCACGCCTTATGCGCATTTTTTTGGACTAGGCTATAAGCCTTTTCTCTAGACATCCCCTTATCTACAAGTAAAAGTAAAACTTTCTGACTAAAGATTACACCACCATATATATTTAAATTTTTGAGCATATTTTTTGGATAAACTTCCAAATTGCATACTATATCTTTCATTTCCCTGAGCATAAAATGCAAACAGATTGATACGTCAGGTAACATGATACGTTCATTTGAACTATGGCTTATATCTCTTTCATGCCAAAGTGGAACATTTTCCAGTGCTGTTAAAACGTAACTTCTCAAAATTCTTGCTAAACCGCTTACTCTTTCACTTCGAATAGGATTTCTTTTATGAGGCATGGCAGAACTTCCTTTTTGCCCTTTTGTAAAGCCTTCCTCAACTTCTAAAACATCAGTTCTTTGTAAATTTCTTATTTCAGTTGCAAATCTATCTAAAGAAGCGCCAACTAGTGCAATAGTTTGAACATATTCTGCATGTCTGTCTCTCGATATAATCTGCGTACTTGCTGTATCTGGTTTTAAGCCGAGTAAATCACAAGTTATTTGTTCTACTTTGGGATTTGTATTAGCGTAAGTTCCCATTGCACCACTAATTTGTCCAATTGCTATAGATTCTTTCAGTGTTAACAATCTTTTTTTGTTCCTTATTACTTCTGCTAACCATCCAGCAAGTTTAAAACCGAAGGAAATTGGCTCCCCATGAATTGCATGAGATCTGCCAATCATTAATGTATTTTTATGCTTCCTTGCTAATAATCTGACTTCATTTTCTAGGTGCTCAATTTCTTCTAATAACAATTCGCAAGAATCTTTTAGCTGAAGAGATAAGCCAGTATCAAGTACATCACTACTGGTCATGCCAACATGTATATATCTTCCAGAATCTCCCACAAATTCATTAACGCTTGTAAGAAATGCTATGACATCATGTTTAACTTCTTTCTCAATTTCTGTAATTCTAGATTCATCAAACTTTGCATTTGAAAGTATCTCTTTCATGGCATTCTCAGGAATTTTTCCCAGAGAAAAATTTGCTTCACATGCAGCGATTTCAACCTTAAGCCAACTCTGGAATTTTGCGCTATCAGTCCAGATTTTCCCCATTTCGGGTAATGTGTAACGCTCGATCACAATTTTTATTAATTATCAATTTAAACTTTATAACCAAAATCGAATTATTGCTCTATACCTTAAAGATGTACTTGCCATTGAACACATATTTACCTGGGTATTATTTTTTTATGAAACATTCTTTTGGCTAATTAAGAAAGCTTAAATATTAAAATAGTTGCATTTATTCCTTTCGTTAATAATGGGTAATTTTTTAGTTCTAATTTAAAATTGGAAGGTATTAAAGAATTTGGATCTTAATCTTGTAGAAGTTCATTATTCAATCTTTTTTTATTGATTAATAGATGATTAAAAAAAGTAGATTAGACCTTTATCTTCTGAAAAGTGGTTTATGTGAAACTCGTCAAAAAGCCCAAGGTTTAATTCTTGCGGGCAAGGTTAGAGATGTTAATGGAAAAGTATGGGATAAACCTGGACAACAAGTATTAATTGGATCTGAATTTTTTATTGATTCAGAACCTATGTTTGTATCAAGGGGCGGCGAAAAATTATTGGAGGCATTTAATAAACTTGAAATTAAAGTAAAAGATAAAATATGTATTGATGCAGGAATCTCAACTGGGGGATTTACTGATTGCTTATTGCAACAAGGAGCAAAGTTAGTTTATGGGATAGATGTTGGTTATGGACAAACTGCATGGAAGATTAGAAATAACCCAAAAGTCATACTTTTTGAACGAACTAATATTCGAAATTTAAAACCTAATGATCTTTTATCTAGAGGTAATGAATTACCAAATTTTGTGGTTGCTGATTTGTCTTTTATTTCATTAAAGTTAGTTTTTAAATCTATTTGTAATTTATTAGAAGGTGATTGTATTGAGGGAATATTTTTAATTAAACCCCAATTTGAGGTGGGTAAAGATAAAGTCAGTAAAGGCGGTGTTGTTCGCAATCCTAAATTCCATATTGAGGCTTTAGAATCTGTTATTTATGCTGCTAAGAATTTCCAATGGAATATAAAGAATTTGATAGCTTCTCCTCTAGTAGGTCCTGCTGGAAATCATGAATATTTAGCTTGGATGACCTTAGGAAGTCAATCAAATAGAAGGATTAATAGTGAATATATACAAAATTTAGTAAAAGAAACTCTTTGAATTAAAGAGCTTCTTCGTCTTTGTCGCCAGTTCTAATTCTCACAACAGAATCAATTGATGTGATGAATATTTTTCCGTCACCTATCTCTCCAGTTTTTGCTGCTTCAGCAATCGCATCTATGACTGAATTAACCTTTTCATCTTCTACGACAACTTCTACTTTTAGTTTTTGAAGGAATTCAACAGTAAATTCGGAACCTCTATATCTTTCAACTTGTCCTTTTTGCCTTCCAAAACCTCTGACTTCGCTAACTGTCATTCCAACAATACCAGAGTTTACTAATGCAATTTTTACATCCTCCAGCTTAAATGGACGTATGATTGCTTCAATTTTCTTCATGATTAAAGATTGAACATTCCTATTTTAATTGTTTTTTGGGAAAACATCCAACATTGAAATATCAGAAAAACATTCAATATTAAGGCCTGCATTCGTGGCGTCTTCAATTAATAGTTGGGAATTTTCTTCAGAAATTATTACTGTACTATTTGATAAAGCTTCCCACTGATCATTCTCAAAGTGTGTTTGAAGCCATAACATTCCAATTGCGCTTTTTGGTTGAAGGGATTTATTTAAGTTGTTATCGATAGTTATCAAACAAATGTCCATTAATTTTTCATTGAACTAAACACATATAACCCTTTTGGTCGTCATTATGAATGTTGTAATTGATACAAAAATAAGATTTAATAGCTTTTGACTTAGTCAATTGTAATACTTAGATTTCTTGATATTTTTGCGAATTTTTATCTTTATATATAGTTTTTATATAGGTTTAGTAAAAAAGTTCTACTAAAAATGAGTACAGCCAAATTAGAAGATTCGACTCAAAGACCGCTATATGGTGAAAGAATTATTGAAGAATCAAAAATAATTTGTTTCGATAATCCAAACAAGAAAAGAATTTATGAAATTTCTATTCAGTTACCTGAATTTACATGTAAATGTCCCTTTTCTGGTTATCCAGATTTTGCGAAGCTAAATATTATTTATCAACCTAATTTGAGAGTCTATGAGTTGAAGTCTTTAAAGCTTTATATTAATAATTTTAGAGATATAAAAATATCACATGAGGAAGTTGTGAATAGAATTATGGATGATTTAGTGAACGAAGGTTCACCTCACTGGATACATTTAAACGCTGCATTTAACCCCAGAGGGAATGTTTCTATGCAGTTAGATATTTTTAGTGGGCAGAAAAGAAATTAAAATTTTTTTATTTCTTCTGATAATTTAAAAAATTCTTTTTTGAAACCAACTAGATTTTTATTACTAAGGCCTCCAATAGATAACTTTTGTGATTCTTTATTTACCAGAATCCATAATTGGTTAGTTGGTATAAGACTAATTATTGTTCCAAAAATTATTAAAATAAAAGAAAAGTAAATAAATGGTATAGACGGATCATTTTTAATTATTAAACCACTGCTGGGGATTATTTTTTTCAGAGATACTTTTGAAGAATTAACTTCTAAAGGATTGTCATTTATATAGAGATTATTCCCGGAAAAATTTTCTATATTCGAAATTTTAAGTGGACCATTTTCATTATTTATTGTTAAAAGGAAATTTTTTTTTGTCTCCGAGCCTAATTCAATTAAAACTCCCCAAACTTGATTACCGATTTCGGGAATCTCCTTTAGTTGCAATTGATAAAGGATATTGTCTATTTCTAAAACAACATTTGATATTGCCCAATCTGCTTGATAAATAGTTAATCCTTTAAACCTGATTGGGTGATTAACTTTAGTGGTTTTTATTTCATTAAGATTTAGATCTTCAGAAGAAAAATTTAATTTTGAAATAAACTGTTTGGGTACACCATCACTTTCTCGTTCTATAGAAAAATCGACTAATTTTACATTGGCTTTTGAGTTTGTGCTCTCATTAACAAGATCCAAAGTTTCTCCAGGCATTAAATATTGTT
>QCQY01000001.1 GCA_003209475.1 Prochlorococcus sp. AG-459-B06 | reverse complement strand
GTTAAAAAACATAAACAGAAAGGGGCTATTGCGAGCCTAATAACAAAGAAGGTAACTAAAGATCAAGTATCAAGTTACGGTGTCGTAGTTTCTGATGAAAATGGTCGAATAAAGGCTTTTCAGGAAAAGCCAACAATTGATCAAGCTTTAAGTGACTCTATAAATACAGGAATTTATCTTTTCGAACCTGAAATTTTTAATTACATACCTTCAGCAGAGAAATTTGATATTGGAGCTGATCTTTTCCCTAAACTTGTTGAAATGGATTTACCATTTTTTGCATTGCCAATGGATTTTGAATGGGTAGATATTGGAAAAGTTCCTGATTATTGGAGTGCTATTAGAAACGTATTGCAAGGTAAGGTAAGACAAGTACAAATACCTGGTAAGGAAATTAAACCAGGAGTTTTCACCGGTTTGAATGTAGCGGCTAACTGGGAAAAAGTTAATATTACAGGCCCTGTTTATATAGGAGGTATGACTAGGATAGAGGATGGAGCAACTATTATTGGCCCTTCCATGATTGGACCAAGTTGTTGCATTTGCGAGGGAGCAACTATAGATAACTCAATTATTTTTGATTATTCTAAAATTGGTAAAGGTGTAAGACTTATGGATAAGTTAGTGTTTGGTAAATATTGCGTTGGGAAAAATGGAGATCATTTTGATTTGCAAGATGCATCTTTAGATTGGTTAATAGCAGATTCAAGAAGATCTGATTTAACTGAGCCATCGCCTCAGCAGAAAGCTATGGCAGAATTATTAGGTACTGATTTGATTAATATTCCAGACTAAGATCAGCTTTTTCAATAATTTCAGGAATCAAATGCTCTGCCTTTATGGCCATTAGATGTATACCATTTGCGATATTAATAAAATCATGGGCTTGTTCAGCTGCAATTTTAATACCTTCTTGTAAAGGATTTTTAGCATCTTTAAGGCGATTTAAGATGTTTTCAGGAATGTTTGCGCCTGGAACATATTTGTTTATGAAGAGAGCATTTTTGTAAGATTTCAATAGGAATACACCTGCAATTACAGGAATTCCAAGAGGATTACTAATTTTTTCGCAAAATTCTATCAAATTTTCTCTTTCCATAACCATTTGAGTTTGTATAAATCCAGCTCCAGCTTCTTTTTTCTTTCTCATTCTATTTTCTAAACTTCTTTGATTTCTGCAACTAGGGTCAGCTGCAGCACCTGCAAAAATAAATGTTTTTTTATCGGAAAGTTCCCCTAGAGTGGGATCAATTCCTTTATTGAATGCCTGAATTTGTTTAAGCAATCTAACTGACTCAAACTCATGCACTGCCTTAGCATCTTGTTGATCCCCGGCTTTTACTGAATCACCGGTAATGCATAAGATGTTTCTAATTCCTAAAGCATTTGCTCCCAGAATGTCTGATTGTAAAGCAATTTTATTACGATCTCTACAAGATATTTGCATTATTGGTTCTATTCCATTTTCCAGTAATAGTTTGGACATTGCCAAGCTGCACATTCTCATTACAGCCCTGCTTCCGTCGGTAATGTTAACAGCATGTACCTTATCTTTCAAAAGTTGTGCTATCTTAAGAGATCTTATGGGGTCCCCACCTCTTGGCGGCATTAATTCTGCCGTTATTGCCTTAGATCTTTTTTCTAAAGTCTGCTGAAGTTTCGATTTCAATTGCTTTTGTTTCCTAGTTAGTTAACAAGGGTACTGAGATTGCTAAACTTAACTAATATAAAAAAGGAACTGTTTAAATGCAAATGGTTGAAGAAGAAGTAAACAACATTGATATGATGGGTCTCTCAGCAAGAGAGATGGAAATCATTGATCTAGTAGCTGATGGGCTTACAAATCAAGAAATTGCGGTAAAACTAACTATTAGTAAAAGAACTGTTGATAATCATGTAAGTAACATGTTTACAAAAACTGGTTCTAAAAACCGAGTAGCACTTTTGAATTGGGCAATGGACAACGGAAAGATTTGTAGAGATGGATTTAATTGTTGTTCACTCCCAGACTCTAATCAAGAGTAGCTTTGCCATTTATTTTTTTTGTATCATTAGGCAAATCCATTAAACAATAATTTGTAGAACCTAGTTCGAAAAGTTCAGCATATGCAATACATGCATCTTTGTCTGAATCAACAAATCTTAATATTCCTTCTTTGTCATAAAGGCCATACATATGAAGAAGATAAAAATTATTTTACTTAAATATAAAAAAAATATAAAGGATCAGTGGTACTTTTGACTAGTTACTTTTTAAAGTTGTCAAATAGTCTTCTTCCCACTGTGAAAATGGATTGTTAGCGAGACTAAAATTGGAGTAATGGGTCAGCCCAGTAATTTCTTTTGAAATAAAAGATGGTAGCAATAAATCCTCCTCTTCATCGGAAAGTTCAATTTCTGCAATTTCAAGTGGATAATTATTTTCTTTAAAGCAATCTATAATCCAAGATTTTTTTTCAACTTCTAAAAAGAATCTTTCCTTTTTAACTGTACTTGAAAGATTTGACATTATTATTTCAGCATCGCTTCGCGGAATGGAGTATTCAAATTCAAAGTTGGTAAAGCCTTTGATATGTTTTTTTAGTGCAATTTTAGAGTTTTTGCCTGAAAACCTTATTCTAATAATCCAATCATCTAAGCTTCTAGATAAATATCCTTGTTCAATATAAATTTTTTTAGTTATGAATTCTTTCCAATTATCATTTTTTATAAGAAATCTTCTTTCTATTTCTAAAGCCATTTAATTTTTTGGATTTTTTTGAGATAAATCACCTTTCCAATCTAGTTTTTTTATTAGGGTATTGTAGTAACTTGTGCTTTTTTTAAACTTTATTATTTTGCAGGGTGATCGCCCTTTTTTGATCTCACAATAATAATTTTCTCTAATGGTCATACATTTTGAACCGTCTCTCCATAATTTAATTTCCCCTTTACTTTTTTTTACAGGTTTAATTATTACTTTACTTGTATTAGGTATAACTATTGGTCTACTAGCCAAACTCATCGGGCATATAGGATTAATTATCATTGCATCTATACTAGGGTGGACTATTGGCCCCCCTGCAGCCATTGAGTAGGCTGTTGAACCAGTAGATGAAGATATGATTAATCCGTCACCTTTGTATTCATTAACCTTCTCGTGATCTATTTCAATTTGTATTTGGTTGGTTGGTGAAATGTCTTCTTCAACAGATTTAAAATAAAAATCATTTAAGGCATCGTAGCTTTTTATAATCTTTTTCTCAGAACTTGTCTCATTAATACAAACATTACAATTTAATCTATTACGAAAGTCAATTTTATATTCTTCGTTTTCAAGGATTTCAATAAAAGATTTGTCAAACAAAAAATCTTTTTCTTGCGTAAGGAAACCCAGATTACCACCAATATTAATGCTCAACAAAGGAATATCATAATCAGCTAAAGCATTTGCACATTTTAGGAAGGTTCCATCTCCACCAAGAACTATGCCAATATTTGGTTGTAATTTGAGATTACAAAAATATTTTTCAATTTCTTCTTTATAAAAATCACTTTCAATTCTGTGTGATTTTATATTTTTAGCTTTGAGGACTTTTTCACAGTATTTAGAAGCCTCTTGAGCTATAGAACTATCTGAACGATATACAATAAGCACCAATGAAAGTTTCATTTAGTGGTTTTACCATTTTAATAAATTAAAACTTTCCATATCTACAGTAACTCTATTCCTATAAAGAGATAATAAAATAGCTAATCCAACTGCTGCTTCTGCAGCAGCAACAGTAATCACAAAAATTGTAAAAACTTGTCCTTGAATTAAATTATTATCAACATAGGAAGAAAACGCCATTAAGTTTATATTTACTGCATTGAGCATTAACTCAATGCTCATAAGAACTCTTACTGCATTTCTGCTATTTAGTAATCCCCAAATCCCAATACAGAATAGTGCAGAAGATACTATTAAAAATGCTTGAATAGGAATTGATTCTAAACTCATCATAAAAAAGGCGAAAGTTTAATTTTTATTTGTAAGTAATGGTTCTGATGATTTTTCAATTAACTCTTGATCAACAGGTAATCCAGTGGAAATATCCTTGCTCATTACATCTCTTCTAGCTAAAACAATAGCTCCAATCATTGCCATTAAAAGTAAGACTGAAGCTACTTCAAATGGGAGTAAATAATCACTAAATAGATGTTCACCGATTCTGATAGTTGATTCTTCTCCTATAGAGTTTTGAGGACTTGATAGGCTCCATACATTGGTCAAGTCAACTCTTATTAAGAGGCTTAGTAGAGTAAAACATATTGATGTTGATATTATTCTTCTCGATTTAATATCACTGATGGGCTTTAAATCTTCTTTTTTATTAACTAACATTATTGCAAAGATTATTAAAACATTAACTGCACCTACATAAACTAAAACTTGTGCTGCAGCAACAAAACTTGCATTCAAAAGAAGATATAGTCCTGCAACACTCATGAAAACTCCTCCTAGAAGAAAGGCAGAATAAACAATACTTTCTAGCAATACAACACCAAGTGCTCCAATAAGGATAACTAAAGATAAAACTGAAAAACAAATAATTTGAGTTGTTATTGCAATAGACATAAATTAATAGAAATTAATTGTTTGGTTTAGAAACTTTATCTTGATTTTCACTGGATTCAGGTCTCATCCAATCATAGACTTCTTCAGGTAATTTACCAACTCTAGTATCTGAACCTGGGATTTCATGAGGGTCCATGACCCCTTTAGGAAGATAGGCAAGTTCTCTTAGTGGTTTAACTGAGGGATCTGTTGTGACATTTGTGGGTAGTCTACCAAGTGCAACATTATCAAAATTTAGATTGTGTCTGTCAAAAGTAGCTAATTCATATTCTTCGGTCATTGATAGACAATTAGTTGGACAATATTCAACACAATTTCCGCAAAATATACAAACTCCAAAGTCTATAGAATAATTTCTAAGTTCCTTTTTTTTGGTTTCTTTATTCATTACCCAATCAACAACAGGTAGATTTATGGGGCAAACTCTCACGCAAACTTCACAAGCAATGCATTTATCGAATTCATAGTGTATCCTTCCTCTATATCTTTCAGAAGGTATTAATTTTTCATATGGATATTGGATAGTAACAGGTCTTCTTCGAAGATGATCAAAAGTTACTGATAAGCCATTATATAAATATTTGCCAGCATTAAATGCTTCTTTTATATAGCTATTTATTTGTTGAAGGAAATTTTTCATTTTGAAGAATTTACTTAGTAATTTTATTTTAGTGGATTAATTTGAAATTTAAGTATTTTTACTTAAGTTTACCCACCAAAGAATTGCGGAAATGCAAGTTTTAATCCTGCAGTTATCAAAAGATTAGCAAGAGAAATTGGAAGAAGAAACTTCCATCCTAGATCTAAAAGTTGATCTATTCTTACTCTTGGAGTTGTCCAACGCAATAATATTGCTATGAAAACTAAAAGATATGCTTTCAATACTGTCATAACAATTCCTATTGATGCACTGAAAACTTGTATAAAGGGTGCATTGATGGGCAAATTTAGAAACTTAGCTATTAATTCAACTGGGATAGGAAAACCCCATCCTCCTAAATAAAGTATTGATACCAATAAAGCTGAAAGAATTAAATTAATGTAACTACCAAGATAGAACAATGCGAATTTCATGCCTGCATATTCAGTTTGATATCCTGCAACTAATTCTTCTTCAGCTTCGGGTAAGTCAAATGGAAGTCTCTCACATTCTGCAAGAGCACAAATCCAAAAGACTATAAAACCAACTGGTTGTCTCCATATATTCCAACTTAGGATTCCAGCACCACTTTGTTGGTTGACAATGTCAATAGTACTTAGAGAATTTGTCATTAGTACGATAGCCAGTACAGATAAAGCTAAAGGAATTTCATAACTTATTGATTGAGCTGCTGCTCTTAAACCTCCTAATAAAGAATACTTATTATTTGATGCATATCCGCTCATAAGAAGGCCAATTGGCTGAATACTGCTTAATGCGATCCATAGGAAAATTCCAATACCAACGTTACTTATTAAAAGGTTTTGTCCAAAAGGAACAATTAACCATGACAGAATCACTGGTACAAGAACTAATATAGGTCCAGCAGTAAAGAGAATTCCATCCGCTTTAGCAGGAATAATATCTTCTTTGACAAGTAACTTAAGACCATCTGCAATTGGTTGGAGTACACCAAGTGCTCCTGCATATTCGGGACCTATTCTTTGTTGAGCAGCAGCAGATATTTTTCTTTCAAGCCAAACTGTTACTAAAACACCAATAACTGCCGCTACCAAAACCAAAAGCATAGGTAGAGGAAGCCAAATTATATGAGCGATTTCGCTGGAAATGCCAAAACCTTTTAAGAATTCATTAAAACTATATTCGAGATCTAATCCGTATTCCAAAATTTTTATGTTATTTACTTAATAGATTAACTCTTCATAAACAATATGTGCGTTTTTTATGAAAAGCTGAAAATATTATTCTCTATTTTCTAGGCTGATCCAATCTCTTGGTGCTGAACCTGTATAGATTTGCGATGGTCTGAAAATTCTATTTGCTCCAAGTTGCTCTCTCCAATGAGCTAACCAACCCGCCACTCTAGATATTGCAAAAATTGGAGTAAATAAATCACGAGGAATGCCAAGTTTTCTATAAACAAGACCAGAATAAAAATCCACGTTAGGGAATATACCCTTAGGTCCAAGTCTTGGTATTGCCTCTGCCTCAAGTGATTTAGCAACTTCATACATTTCATCTGCTCCAAATCTAATAAAAAGCTCTTCTGCCAGTTTTTGAAGAATTATTGCTCTTGGATCTTTGACTTTATATTCTCGGTGGCCGAAACCCATTATCTTACTTTTATTTTTTATTGCATTATCTAAAAAAGAACCAGCATTTTCTGGGGTTTTAATCTCTTCTAGCATTGCAATAACATCCTCATTTGCTCCTCCATGCAGAGGGCCAGCCAGGGTTCCTACTGCAGAGGCTATGACAGCGTATGGGTCTGTAAGAGTACTTGCAGTCACTCTAGCGCTAAATGTACTTGCGTTTAAACTATGTTCGGCATGTAGAATTAGACACCTATCAAAAACTTTTGCAGCTATAGGATCTTGTTCTTTTTCAGTTAGCATGTAAAGAAAATTTGATGAGTAAGTTAAATCATCTCTAGGTTGAATTGGGTCTTGTCCTTTTCTAATAAGTTGAAATGCAGCAATCATTGTGGGTATTTTTGCTATTAGTCTTATTACTGCGTTGTAGATGTAATTAGGATCATCTATTGCCCTACGCGAATAAAAGAGCCCCAAAGAAGCTGCACTAGATTGAAGAGCATCCATAGGATGACCTGACGCAGGGAAACATTTCATCATATCTCTGACTCTAAAACTTAACCTTCGATGCATCTGAACTTCTTGTTCAAAATCTCTAAGTTGAATAGCCGTGGGTAATTCACCCCAAATCAATAAGTAAGCAGTTTCTAAAAAACTGCTTTTTTTGGATAGTTCCTCAATGGAGTACCCCCTATACAATAATTTACCTTTGTTGCCTTCAATATCACAGATAGATGAATTAGTAACTGGGACACCCTCTAATCCTGGTTTTAAAATTAGTTTCTTACTATCCAATTGCTTAATTCAATATCAAATACTTATAGATTAAAGATAGTCAAATAATTTTTAATTAACCACAAGACATTAACTTCACAAAAAATTAAAATGATTGTGTTCGAAGCTTGTTTGAATAAATTTAATTTAAAGAATTTTTAATATTGTTTCTGTATAAAGAATTGGATTTTTTTCAGGAATAATTTGTCTTATGATTTCTAGCGATTCTTCATTCGATATTTTTAAAATATTTCTTATGAGGAAATTAAGGTCCTGCAAATTAGAAAAATATTCAATTTTATCAGAATTACCATTTTTGATGTCAACTTTTGAATAAAGAAAAGCAGATTTATCTTTATGTATTTTTAGGTTAAAAAATTTTTTTGATATTTTCTCTAGTTTTTTACCATCAATTAAATAATTACTTATGATTTGTAAACCTCCTGATTCTATTGAATAGATATTTTTATAAGTTAATTGTTTTATAACATCGTCTTTTTCTTCAAGAATATTTTTGGAATATATCGAATAAATATCTTCATTTTGTTTCAAAGTATATTTATTGAAATCTTTTAGTTTTTTCGAGGCACTTAAATCAAATTGATCTTCATTATTTTTTTCAAATGTAATAAGCCAATCTTTATTTGAATTGAGAATTAAAATGTTTTGATTCTCATTTTGATTAAACTCTTCAAAAAAATTGAGTTCAAAATCATTTATTAAAGGTTTAAGATACTTGTCAAAATTTTTTGTATCACTAAAAATTGAAATTTCAGGATTATCTTCATAAGTACTATCTTTATTTATTAACTTATCGTAAGTAAGAATATCAATATTTTTTTTATTATTTAGTAAATATGATTTTAAAATTAAATGTTTATTTTTTAAGTCAAATGTTGTAGCTATAACATCATCCGCCTTACTCTCAGTAAAAATTTCCTTATCAAAAAATATACTATCCCAAAATTTATTTGTTAATAATATATTTTTTTCGTTTTTTAGTCCAACAAGTTCTCCCTCATATCTAAATTTTTTTTCTTTAAAATCATTGCTGGAGTTAATACTATTTTTTATTAATTTTTTATCTGATGAGGCAATTATATAATTATCCTCGGTTCGGTATATAAAGTTAAGGAAATTTATTTTGTTTTCTCTATTAATTGGAATTATCTCATCAATCTGATCAATTTTATTAGGCAAATTTAATAAATCATTTATTGTTTTTTCTGGCTTAATTTTAAAAACAACTAAAATATCATCCTTAAGCTTTTTATTATTTTCAAAAGTCGAAATTATAAGTTCATTATTATAGATATCTTCTAATTTATTGTTGCCTAGGTCTATACCTAAGTAATCTAATATAGAATTTTTTATAAATACAAAGTTATCTTGATTTTTTGGAATTTTATCTTTTTTATGATTATTAACAATATTAAAACTTTCTAAATTTGAAATAAATAATAATTTATTGTTTTCAGGTATATATTTTAAGATATTTAGTTGCTCAATATTTGTACTTTGCTCCTTATTTTTATTAGCAGAAACTTTTTTAAAACCAAAAAAAATTAATAAAGATAATAATATTATTATTGCTACTACTCTAAGTTTCATTATCAATGTTTATTTTTATTTTTAACAATAAACTTACTACTGCAACTTAATTTATTAAATTGTAAATAACACATAATTTATCCTACTAAATTGGGAAGTTATCCAAAATCTATAAATGCTTCTAGCCTTAATGATTGGTTTAATTCTGATAAAGAAGATCCAGTTTTGATTGATGTAAGAGAACAGTCAGAGCTGGAATTAGCTCGTTTCTCAAAAGAATTTTTACATATACCAATTAGTAAAGTCACGTTGGCATACGTTGAAGAAATATTTGCTGGTTTATTAGATAGAGAAATTGTAGTTACCTGTCATGCAGGAATAAGAAGTTATAATTTTTCACAATGGTGTTTAGATAATAATATTGTGAGCGAAATATGGAATTTGGAGGAGGGTATAGATGGATGGAGCAGATATATTGACACATCAATTCCAAGGTATTGATTAAATATTTAATGAAGATGCAACAGTATTAACATCTTTGTCGCCTCTACCAGAGCAATTGATAACTATATGAGTATCTTTTTCAAGAGTAGGGCATAATTTATCTAACCAAGCAAAGGCATGGGAAGTTTCAAGTGCAGGTATAATTCCTTCAAGTTCACTAACAAGTCTTAAAGCATCTAAAGCCTCTTGATCTGTGACGGATCCATATTCTGCTCTACCTATATCTTTTAAATGGCTATGTTCAGGACCTACTCCAGGGTAATCTAAACCCGCACTTATTGAGTGAGCTTCTTGTACTTGACCATTATCATCTTGTAAGAGAAGACTCATTGAACCATGCAAAATTCCAACTGACCCTTTAGTGATAGTGGCAGCATGTTTGTCAGTATCAACTCCGCTTCCTGCAGCTTCAACTCCAATAAGACGCACTGAAGTTTCTTTAACAAAAGGATGGAAAAGCCCCATCGCATTTGATCCCCCCCCTACACAAGCAAGCAAAATATCGGGCAAAGACCCAAATGATTCCAAACATTGTTTTTTGGTTTCTTCACCAATAACTGCATGAAAATCTCGCACAATCTTTGGGTAAGGGTGTGGGCCGGCAACAGATCCTAAAATGTAGTGTGTGGTTTCGACATTAGAAACCCAATCTCTAATGGCTTCACTAGTAGCATCCTTAAGTGTTGCAGTTCCAGAATTTACAATTTTAACTTCAGCTCCTAGAAGTTTCATTCTGAAAACGTTAAGGGATTGCCTTTTTATGTCTTCAGCACCCATATAGATAATACATTTCAAGCCAAATCTCGCACAAACAGTAGCCGTAGCAACTCCGTGCTGACCTGCTCCAGTTTCTGCAATTATTCTTTTTTTGCCCATTCTTATTGCTAATAAAGCTTGTCCAAGGGCATTGTTAATTTTGTGTGCACCAGTATGATTTAAATCTTCTCTTTTAAGCCAAATTCTTGGAGCTGCTTGTTTAGTTTTGTAATGTTCAGTAAGTCTTTTGGCTTCATAAAGTGGTGTTTCTCTGCCTACATAAGTTTTAAGTAGATGATTTAATTCTTCTACAAAAAATTTATCTTTCCATGCATTAGATGCAGCTGTTTCAAGCTCAAACAGAGCAGGCATTAGCGTTTCAGGAACATATTGACCACCATATTTCCCAAATCTTCCCTCTTTGGAAGGTTGATTTAGATCATCATTTTTATAGTTTTGATTTTTGCGAGAAAATGTACTTACCACTTTTCTATAGAATAAGTATTAACTAACTATAGATTATATTGAAAATAATGGGAAAAAAGAATTGGATCGAATTTGATAATCAAGAAAAAAAATCTGAAGAAACAGCTAAATTAGATACCTTTAAAAAAAGATCCAAGATAAATATTTCAAAACAAAAAAAAGGTAAAAAGGGCAAGACTATAACTTTAATTAAAGGTTTAGGAACTGAGGATGAAATCTTATTAAAAGCATTACTGAAAAAAATTAAAGTTTTTTGTGGTACTGGAGGAACATTAATTAATAGAAATATCCAGTTACAGGGTGATATGGTATCGAAATCAATTGAGTTTCTTCGTAAAGAGGGATTTCATAATTTATGAAGCAAGGGTTAAGATAGGTTTTTAATTTTGATGATGCAAAAAATGAAAGAACAAGATCAAACAAAGTCAACAAATATAAAGTGGCACAATTTAACTATTGATAGAGAAAAGTTAGAGAAAATGAGAGGTCATAAAGGTATGGTTATTTGGTTTACAGGTTTATCTGGTTCTGGGAAAAGTACTTTGGCCAACGCTTTAAATGAAGTTTTACACTTAGATGGTTTTTCGACTTATGTGTTGGATGGAGATAATATTAGACACGGTTTATGTAAAGATCTTGGTTTTTCGGATGAAGATAGAGAAGAGAATATAAGAAGAATTGGAGAAGTTGCGAATTTATTTATGAATGCTGGGATAATAACAATTACAGCATTCGTTTCACCATTTATTAGCGATAGAGATAAAGTGAGAAAAATTATTGGATCTAAGGATTTTATTGAAGTTTATTGTGCCGCTGATATCACAGTTTGCGAAAATAGGGATACTAAAGGTCTTTATAAGAAGGCTCGTTTGGGTGAAATTAGTGAGTTCACAGGGATTTCTAGTCCATATGAAGCTCCTCATAATCCCGAAATTGTTGTTGATACAGGTTCGTTAGATTTAAATGATTCCGTTGAAAAAGTTATTAACTACCTTAAAAAAGAAAACTTTCTTTACAAGGCCTAATAAAAAAAAATTAGTTCATTTATTTTGAAGATAATTATCAGGTCCAATAGTTGATAACTTACTATTTTTAGTTCTTACCTGTGTATGAAGATTTTCTCTGAATTCTTTTAAATTTTTCTTTATGGATTCATCAAATAAACTGATCATCTCTATTGCTAATAATCCAGCATTCTGACCTCCATTAATTGCAACTGTTGCAACTGGAATCCCAGCGGGCATTTGAACGATTGATAAAAGAGAGTCAATCCCTTTAAGTGTCTTACTCTCTACTGGTACTCCAATTACAGGAATGCACGTTATGGATGCCAGCATTCCTGGAAGATGAGCAGCACCACCAGCACCGGCAATTATTACTTTTATATTTTCTGATTCTGCATTTTTTGCATATTCCATCATTTCAATAGGTGTTCGATGGGCAGAGAGTATACAAACTTCAGTTTTTATTCCAAATTCTCTTAAAATGTCAATGGATGGTTTCAATGTTTTTAGATCTGAATCACTACCCATTACGACAGCAACTTTATAAATATCTTTAGAATTCAATTCTGACAAAATAACAAATCAATTCTTTCCTATAATGGCGTGCAATTAATTTAGCGCCAGTTAGTTAGTATAAAAAAATAAATTTTTCATAGAATATTATGACGTCAAATAAGATTATCGAAAAAAGTGAAGTTAGGGAGTATTTTAATGGAACTGGCTTTGAAAGATGGAATAAAATTTATAGCAAATCTGATGAAATTAATACAGTTCAGAAAAATATTAGGAAAGGACATCAAAAAACAGTAGATGATGTAGTCTCATACATCAAAAATTATCCTGAACTAACAAAAAAAAGTTATTGTGATGCAGGATGTGGTGTAGGAAGTCTTTCGATACCTTTACTAAGACTTGGTATAAAAGAACTACAGGTGAGCGATATTTCTTCTGAAATGATTAAAGAAACAAAGAAACGCATTAAAGAATTAGGTTTAAATCAAGGTAAAATTAAATATGAAGTCTGTGATCTGGAAAAATTAAAAGGATTATTTGATGTTGTAGTTTGTTTGGATGTATTTATTCATTATCCTCAACCGGTAGCAGAAGAAATGGTTCAACATCTATGCGATTTAAGCAAAGAGAAACTAATCGTTAGCTTTGCTCCTTATACTCCAGTTCTTGCTGTTCTAAAAAATATTGGGAAATTATTTCCTGGGCCAAGTAAAACTACAAGAGCATATACATTGAAAGAAAAGAGTATTATTAATGCTGCTAAAGAAAGAGGATTTAAAGTGGTTAAAAATAAATTAAATCAAGCTCCTTTTTATTTTTCAAAACTAATTGAATTCGAAAAAATTAAATAATTTATTTTACTAAATGATTTTCAAGTGCATAACGAACTAATTCGGTTCGGCTAGATGTACCTGTCTTGATAAACAGTCTACTTACATATTTCTCAACATTTCTAATAGATGTTTCAAGCTGTCTTGCAATTTCCTTGTTCATCAGTCCCTCTGCTACAAGCTGAAGCACACTTGCTTCTCTTGGAGTAAAACTAGGAAGATTTATTTTAATTTCTGAATTAGTCTGGTTTTGGTCTGTGAGCATAGATTTTATTTCAGTAATTTGTTTTGCCATTTTGCTTACATCAATATCTGCGAATCGTGCCGCTTCTTTTAGTAAACGTTCTTGTCTGTTGATTACATTTTTAACTCTTGCAGCTAGTTCATCGGGATCAAAAGGTTTGGAAATATAATCATCAACACCTGCAAGATAACCTTCGGTTCTGTCTAGGGTCATTCCTTTTGCAGTTAGAAAAATAACTGGAGTTCCTCCTAATTTTTCATCCTCTCTAATTTTTTCTAATAAAGCATAACCGTTGGTTCGGGGCATCATAACATCGCTAATTATCAGATCGGGGAAAACTGTTTGAGCTTTTTCCCAACCATCCTCTCCATCAACTGCAATAAATATTTCAAAGCCTTCATCTTCTAGAAATGTTTTAACAGCAGTCCTTAAACCAGGCTCATCATCAACTAATAAAATTCTTGATTTTCTTACCGGTTCATTATTTATTTGATTAATTTCATTCATTTTTTAGATTCTTTAATTTGATTTTCTAGTAATAAACAGAATTCTATATACTAAACATAATGCTATCAACTCCCATACTACTAGACTATCAATCTTCGACTCCTTGCTCTAAAGATGTTGTTGATTCTATGAAACCTTTTTGGAGTGAGATATTTTCTAACCCTGCAAGTAAATCTAATTTGGCGGGGATTAACGCAAGCGCCATATTGGAAGCCTCAAGAGAAAAAATAGAACAAAATTTGTTTCTTAAGAATAAAAAAGTTATTTTTACAAGTGGGGCAACTGAATCTAACAACTTAGCCTTGTTAGGTTTTGCTAGAAATTACTATAAAACAACAGGAAATTATGGACATATTATTACCTTAAAAACGGAGCATAAAGCTGTTTTGGAACCCCTAAACCAACTAAAAAAAGAGGGGTTTATGCTTACAGAAATTAATCCTGAGAAAGATGGCTTAATTTCAGAAGAACAATTCAAAAAATATATAAGAGAAGATACATTTCTGGTTAGTGTCATGTTGGCAAATAATGAAATAGGAGTTATTCAGCCCATAGAGAATATTTCAAAGATATGTAAATCTAGAGGAATAACCTTTCACTCTGATTTTGCACAATGTTTAGGTTATATCGAGTTAGACAATCTTTTATCAGATGTAAACATGATAACGATGAGTTCTCACAAAATATATGGTCCTAAAGGGATAGGACTTCTTTTGATTGATGAAGAAATCAACCTTGAGCCTTTAATTGTTGGGGGAGGTCAGGAATATGGTCTCAGGTCTGGTACATTACCTCTTCCCTTAGTAGTTGGCTTTTCTAAAGCAATAGAAATAGCAGTTTATAATCAAAAAAATAATGCTGAGAAATTACTTTTTTATAGAAATAACCTTTTAGAAGGTTTGTTAAAAAATAATTCTGGTTTATTAATAAATGGCTCAATAGAAAAAAGATTACCTCACAATTTAAATTTGACTATATTGGATTTAAATGGAGCAAAGTTTCATAAACTTTTAAAATCTAAAATAATTTGTTCTACTGGATCTGCATGTAGTAATGGTGAACCATCTCATGTCTTACTAGCCTTAGGTAGATCTCTTAAAGAAGCGGAATCTTCAATAAGGTTAAGTATTGGATTAAGCACTAATTCAAAAGATATAAAACAAGCAATTAATATTCTTACAAATACTATCAGTGCATTACGATAGAAATTGTTGGCTTTTAATTTAATTGAGCAATTCTTAATTTTCCACTTCTAGATCTTTTATTCTGTTCGACTTCTTGTTCGGAAGGAATTATTGGCTTCTTTGTTAGGTTTTTTAGTCTTTGATCATTCTTAAAAGCACTTTTAACTAACCTATCTTCAAGGGAATGAAAACTAATAATAGAAATGATACCCCCTGGCAAAAGCCATTCAGGGACAACTTGCAAAAATTTTTCTAATACTTCAATTTCTTTATTCACAGCAATTCTTAGTGCTTGAAATGTTCTTGTTGCTGGATGTATTTTTTTATATCTTTGTTTTGGTGGGAAGCAGCCTGCAATAGAATAAGCTAACTCTTTTGTACCAGAATATTTCCCATTTTCCTTCAAATCAATTTTTATTTTCCTAGCAATCTTTCTTGATAATCTCTCATCTCCATATTTATAAATTAGGTTAGCTAGATCTTTTTCATTTAAAGCCTCAATTAATTTCCCTGCATCAACATCAATAAAAGGATTCATGCGCATATCAAGTGGACCATCTTTTTGGAAACTAAATCCTCTTTTAGGGTCATCAATTTGGTTACTATTTACTCCAAGATCTGCAATCACAAAAGAAACTTTTTCTTTTGGTACAAAATCCGCAAAATTTGAAGCCCTTATATCAATCCTATTTTTAAATTCATCAAGTTTTTTTGATGCTGATTTTCTCGCGAAAGGATCTTGATCAAGTCCAATTATATTTAAATCCGAATATTTTCTCAATAAATGATATGAGTGTCCGCCTCCGCCTAAAGTTGCGTCTATTCCTTTAAGTTGGTTGTCATGTATTAATGGGTAATGCTCTAATGAGGCCATAATCTCACCTGTCATAACTGATTGATGATTGAAAAAAGATGAATCAGATAGGTCAGTTTGCATAACTTTCGACTAAGATTTATTTAGAAGTTAAATTTCCAATGGCTCAGCTAGAGACTAGAACAGAACCTATGGTGGTCAATTTTGGCCCTCACCATCCCTCAATGCATGGAGTTTTAAGGTTAGTTGTAACTCTTGATGGTGAGAATGTCATTGATTGTGAGCCAGTAATTGGATATTTACATAGAGGAATGGAAAAGATAGCTGAAAATAGGACAAATGTAATGTATGTCCCTTATGTAAGCAGAATGGATTATGCAGCAGGAATGTTTTATGAAGCAATTGTAGTAAATGCTCCTGAAAGATTAGCTAATATTCCAGTTCCTAAAAGAGCTAGTTACATTAGAGTTCTTATGCTCGAACTTAATCGTATTGCTAATCATCTTTTATGGCTTGGTCCCTTTTTGGCAGACGTAGGAGCACAAACTCCATTTTTCTATATTTTTAGAGAAAGAGAAATGATTTATGATCTCTGGGAAGCTGCTACTGGTCAAAGGCTAATAAATAATAATTTCTTTAGGATAGGCGGTGTCGCATGTGATCTTCCATACGGATGGTTAGAAAAATGTATAGACTTTTGCGATTGGTTCGGTCCTAAGATAGATGAATATGAAAAATTAATCACAAATAATCCAATTTTTAGAAAAAGAATTGAAGGTCTCGGAACAATAGAAAGAGACCAGGCAATTAATTGGTCTTTGTCTGGGCCGATGCTTAGAGCTTCTGGAGTTTCCTGGGATTTAAGGAAAGTCGATAGTTATGAATGTTATGACGATTTTGATTGGCAGATTGCTTCAGAAAAAGAAGGAGATTGTTATGCGAGATATCGAGTAAGAGTTGAAGAGATGAGACAATCACTAAGCATCATTCGCCAAGCCTGCAAAATGATTCCAGGAGGTCCAACAGAAAATCTAGAAGCTCAAAGAATGGCGACTGAAGATAAGAAGAGTGAAATATTTGGCATTGACTATCAATATGTAGCTAAGAAGGTTGCTCCAACGTTTAAAATTCCTAACGGAGAATTGTATACAAGATTAGAGTCCGGCAAAGGAGAAATAGGTGTATTTATTCAAGGAAATAATGAAGTTACCCCATGGAGATTTAAAATCAGAGCAGCCGATTTAAATAATCTGCAAATATTGCCTCATATTCTTAAAGGTGCCAAAATCGCCGATATTATGGCAATCCTTGGCTCAATAGATGTAATTATGGGATCTGTTGATAGATAAATTTTTTAAATGAAACCCGCTGATTGGTTAATATTACAGAAAAAGGTAAGATTTGGTGATTGTGATTCTGCAGGTGTAATTCATTTTCATAACTTATTAAAATGGTCCCACGAGGCTTGGGAAGAGAGTATTGAAATTTATGGGATCCCTTATCAAGATATTTTTCCAGATTTTTCTATACGTAAAAGTCAAATTATTTTCCCCATAGTAAATTGCGAAGCCAACTTTCTTGCACCTATAACAATTGGAGATTTCTTAAAAGTAAAAATTGCTCCTCATAAAATTAATACTCATTTGTTCCAAGTAAATAGCTTTTTTATAAAAAATGGAAATAAAGTAGCAGAAGGAAAAATAATACATTGTTCTTTAGATGGTGATTCAAGAAATAAAATAGAACTTCCAGATCAGTTAGAAAGATGGATAGAGGCTTCAAATGTAAGTACAAATTTAAAAGAATGCTAATTATTATTTTTTAAATTTATAGTTTATTTTTTTTTTAACAATCCACTTTTCAGGTTTTTCATATTTAGGCCAACTTTGAGAAAAATTTTTTAATAAATTTAATGAATTTTTGATATTTTTATGATTTGTAAGTTCTCTAAATTCAACAATTATTTTAATTTTATTTCCCCATAATTTGTCGGATACTTTAGCAATATTAAATTTATTAATTGGGATATTTTCTTTCATAATGAAATCATTTAATCGAGTTTCAATTACTTCTGGAAAAACGATTTCACCTCCTGAATTAAAAGCGTTATCACTTCTTCCAAGAAAGTTTAAATATAAAGAATTATTGATTTTATTAATTTCACCTAAATCACCGGTTTGCCACCACCCATTTTTATTTTTGAAATTTTCTGTTTTTGAAGAGTCTATTAATTCGATCCCAATTCTGGCTGATTTTATCTCGATTAATCCTTTTGCGTTAATTCTTATTTTTGTATCAGGTAGTATTTCTCCAACATTTTCAAAACCCATTAAGAATTCTTTTGGTTTTAAACTCGTAACCATTGCTGCTGTTTCAGTTGAGCCGTAACAAGGTGCTAATTTTATTTTTTCTTGTATACATTGTTCTGCAGTTTCGCCTGAAATTGAAGCTCCACCTACCCAAATTAGATCAAAAATTTTTAGCCAATTAATTCCATCTTTTTGAGCTAAAAGTCTTTGTAATTGGGTAGGTACTAATGATGTAATCAGGTGTTTTTTGTTTTTTTTAAATTTAATTGTAAAAATTAAAAGTTCTCGAGTATTTTTTATTAAATTCGGAGAAATATTAATACAATCACATCCCCAAGTTTGACTTCTAAAAATTGGCATTAATCCACTAATATGGTACAGGGGTAAAGTATTTAAAATTAAGCAATTTTGCAATTCAAATCCTTGCTGTATTAGCCATTGACCTGTTGAAGCTGCTGATAATTTAAGATTATTTAAATGGTGAAAACATAGTCTCGGTTTTCCAGAACTTCCACTACTTTTTAAGATAATTGCTGGCCCATTTTCAGTAGTTGAATCTGATACTTCTTGGTCTTCATAAAATTTATTTTTTATGTAAATAATTTTATTCTCTCTTATTTTTTCAATAATTTTCTCAACAGATTGAGTTTCATTATTTTCAATTTCAATAGTATGAATTTTGTTTTTCATAGTTGATCCCATATCTTTTTTGCGTCATTTAAAAATAGAAACGAATTAGGGAATTTATGCATTGCTAAACCAGGAACTTTTGGATTTGGTCCTTGTAATTGTAGAGACGATAAATGATAAAGCCATCTCTTTCCTATTCCAGTTTCAAATGAGGTACTTATAGATATTAAAGCTTTTTTATTTTCTAATTCTCTTAAAAGCTTAACTGGATTATTTTCTTGAGAAGGCCTTCGAATTTGCCAACCCTTCCACTCATCAATCAAAGTTGGAAATTTTAAAAGTGATTCGTCTAAGGCTATTGGAATTTTTTTGTTTAGTTCTTTCAGTCCATCAATATCATCAACACAGAGAGGTTGCTCTAACCAATCTATATTTTTGTTACCTTTCAAAATATCAGCCCATCTATTAGCTACTTCTCTTCCCCAAGAACCATTAGCATCTATTCTTAACTTAATATTATTATCTATTTGGCTTAAAATTTCTTCTAAAATTGCTTCTTCATCATGGTTATTTTTTAATGCTACTTTCCATTTAAGAGTTACTAATTTTCCAATATTAGATTGTCTTTTTTTAATTTCATTTAGATCTGAAATTATATCTTCAGGATTTAAAAGGATGGCAGTTTTATCAATTTCATCAAAGTCATAGCTTCCTTTAAAAATTATTTTTCCATTTATCTCAGCTAATGCAGAATTTATTGCAGATTGAATGCAAGGGTGAAAAATATTTATTTGCTCAGATAAATTAAATACTTCTACATACTCAGGGATCATATTTAGTTGTTTTGTACATTTTTTTAAGTCTTCTTTATGAAGCGGTGAAACTTCTCCAAACCCAATTTTTTTATCATTACTTGTTAATTTAATTATCCAACCCGATTTTGTAAGGTAAGTGGTTTTAGAATTCTCTACTTTTGTGGATAACTTAAAGCTATAAGATTTTTTTTTAAATATTAAGTTCATTTATTAAGCAAGTAATTAAATATTAATCCTGTTATTAAACCAATTCCATTAAGAGTTTGAAATTTTATTGCGACAAATTTGCAATTTTTTATTGCAGAAGGTTTTTTATATGAAAATTTTAATAAATATATAAGTCTTATTGCTTGAGGAAAACTAATCAAATAAAGAATACAAAACACTGGAATGAATCCAGTAACTATAGTGAAAAGTTGAAAAATATATATTGTAAAAATTATCCAGGGCACAAATTGAGAACCTCTTTTTGATCCTAAGCGAACTAAAGGTGAATTTTTCCCATGCTTTTTATCTTCAGAAATTTGATGAAAATGAGAACAAAATAATACAAGAGTTGTTGCCAAAGAAGGCCCTGAACCAAGTAATAAAGAAACTTTCCATGGGATATCTTCGAAGTAAATATTAGACGGATTTAACGCAATTAAGACTGCAGAATAAGCAAAAGGTCCGAATGCAAGCCAGCATAATGGTTCTCCTAAACCTTGATAGCCAAATCTAAAAGGAGGTCCTTGATATAAATATCCTAAGAAGCAGCAAGCTGACACTAAAATCAAAATACTTATACTTGTTGACACTGAAATAATTGAAATTATTAATAAACCAACAACTAAAGATGAATATGCAATAAATGAAATTATTTTTTTATTTTTTACAAGATTTACAATTGAATGGAATTTAAATTCATCGATTCCTGTTTCTGCGTCGAATAAATCATTAGTTAGATTTTCCCAAACTAATATCAAAATTGCAGCTAAAGTAAATGCAATCAAATTATAAATTTTTACCTTTTCATATTGATTGAGTAAATAAGCCCCTGTTATTAAAACAGGAAGTATGGCAACAGAATAAAGAGGCCATTTTATTGCTTGTTTCCATAATTTTTTTTTATCTTCTTCCATTTTTAATTAACACATAAAATTCGATAATTATTAAATTTAGTTTATAAATTGAGTTACATTTTTTACTTTATTGCATGATTTTTAGTTATTTTCAATAAGTAATGAAAAATGATTTAAACTTAACAGAATTTTTAAAAGATTTATTTTCCTCTTTCGATAAGAAAGTGGAAAATTCTGGATTAGTAAGTATTTGTGTTGAGATTCCTTGTATTGATTTATTTCAAGTTTATGAATTGTTTATAAATAAATATTCGTTCTCTTCATTTTGGGAGGAATCTGATGGCATTTCATATATAGCTTTAGAGAAGTGTAAATATGTTACTTTGGATGGTCCAAAAAGATTTGAGGTAGCAAAAGAGTTTAATTCTGAGAATTTTAAAAATTTAATTAACTTAACTAATGAATCGCATAATTCTGCACTTTCAAAAATAATTTATTTATTTTCTTTCTCTGAAAATTTGAATAATAAGAATTTATCTTCAGATATCCCTAGTTTGGAAGCCATCTTACCAAAAATATTAATTATCAAAAGTGATAAGAATTGCTGGTTAAGAATCAATGGTCATGTTGAAGGTAAATCATCATTAAGAACTTTAATTGAAGAAATATGGACAATTAGAAATCAAGTTATTAATTCTGGCTCAGAATTAATAAAATCATCTGGCTTAAAAACTAGTTTTGAAGCCCCTATTATTGATGATTTCTCACGCTCCTTAGAAACTTCTAAAACAAATTTGAAAAAAGTAGTAAATAGAGGAATTCAATTAGTAGAGAAAGGTATCCTCGAAAAGATAGTTTTAGCGAATAGGATTAAAATAAAACTTAAAAACAAATTAGATTTAGTAGAAATATTAAAAAGATTTAAAAAGAATCAACCAAATACATGTAGATACGTTTGGAAAAGGAATAGTAAGGATATTTTGTTTGGAGCATCTCCAGAAAAATTATTTTCTTTTACTAAACCTAATTTAACTTTGGAGGCTCTTGCTGGAACTATCTCTACTGATTCAAATTTCAAGAAACTCCTAAAAAGTACTAAAGACTTAAAGGAACATAATTATGTAATAAAGTATTTGATTAAATGTTTAGAAGTTTCAAAAATAACAAACTTTAAAAAAAGTGATATCAAGGTAAATTCATTTGGAGATATTTCTCATTTGCAAACACTCATTTTCTCTAAAGTTGAAAATATTTGCCCTTTTGAATTGCTTAAAAACTTACATCCATCTCCGGCTGTTTGTGGATACCCAAAAAATCCAGCATTGAATTGGATAAATACTCTTGAGTCTTTTCCAAGAGGAAATTATGCTTCTCCAATGGGTTGGGTTGATTCATCAGGAAATGCTTCATTTCTTTTAGCAATAAGAGGCGCAAGATGTATTGAAGATAATATTGAATTCACTGCCGGTTCAGGTATAGTTTCAGGCTCCGTTTTAGAGAAAGAAATAGATGAGATTAAATTAAAATTTGAATCTATAGTAAAACAGATATTTTTTGCTAAAAATCCTAGATAATTTTTACTAATTTTTCAATAACTTCCTCTGAAACATTCTTATTGGATAAATTTTCTATTTCTCTTAAACCTGTTGGACTGGTTACATTAATCTCGCTAAGCATTCCATTTATTACATCAATTCCCACAAAAAATAAACCTTCATCTTTGAAGTGTTGAGATAATTCTGAGCAGATACTTTTTTCTTTTTCTGTTAATAATGTGGGTTCAGCCTTCCCTCCCATCGCTAAATTACTCCTAAAATCGCCTCCTTGAGGAATCCTATTTATAGATCCAATTGCTTCACCGTTTACAATAATTATTCTTTTATCACCCTCTATGACTTCAGGAATAAATTTTTGCATCATAACGGGTAATTCTTCTTGAGAAGTGATTAATTCAATAATTGATTTAATTCCCGGAGAATTTTTATTTATCCTTATAACACCTTGACCACCTTTTCCTCCAAGAGGTTTTATGACTACTTCATTATTTATATTTGCAAAATTAATAAGATCTTTTACCTTACTTGCAACTATTGTAGGTGCCATTAAGTGGCTGTATCTCAAAGCACCTAGCTTTTCATTCCATGCTCTTAACGATGAGGGTTTATTAATTACTTTTACTCCTTTTCTTTCGGCAACTTCTAAAAGATGGGTTGCATATAAATAAGCCTCATTTACAGGAGGATCTTTTCTCATCCAAATGCAATTAAATTCAGCGAGAGGTATGCAATCATTATCTTTGAAAGAAATCCATGGATTTACTTCAACTTTTATGGAAGAAGCCCATACTTCATCACCTCTAGCTTCAAGGTCTTGAGGAGTACAACTCCAGATTTCAATATTTTTTTTTGATGATGCTTGCATCAAAGCAGCAGATGAATCTTTTAAGGGATTTATATTTTTTATTGGATCTATTACGAATAGAAATTTCATAAGATCTAGTTTAATAATGCGTCTAATTTATTTTCATTTTCTAATGTATAGAGATCATCGCAGCCTCCAATACCCTCATTATCTATAAATATTTGTGGTAATGTTCTTCTCCCATCAGCTCTTTCAGTCATCATTGCTCTGGCATCTTCATCGCCATCAATCTTATATTCTGTAAAATTTATATTTTTTTTCTTGAGTAGAGATTTTGCTCGAATACAGAATGGACAATATTGCCAAGTATAAATTTCAACTTTGGACATTTTTTTAAAATAATACTTAGTTTATACTATTAAACAAAAGTGCTTGTTAGATTATAAATAACGATTAAATTCTATTTTGATAGATATTACAGATTTCAAAAAGGATCTTTCGGAACTAACAGAGCGCCTGGGTAATGCTCAGGATTGTCTTTGACATTCCAAGATTAAAAGCGAAAAGAAGAGAGTTAGAGCAAATTTCTGCTCAGCCTGAATTTTGGGAGAATCAAGAAGAAGCTAAAAAACAAATGTTAATTCTTGATGATGTCAAGGCTCAAATCGAATTGTTGGATAAATGGAAAACTTTTATTTCTGATGCTAAAGCTTCTCTTGAGCTTTATTCTTTAGAACCAGAAGAGGAAATGATTTTGGAATCCCAGCAGGGACTAAAAAAATTAAGAGAGAATTTAGATAAATGGGAATTAGAAAGATTATTATGTGGTGAATACGATAAGGATGGAGCAGTTGTTTCTATTAACGCAGGTGCCGGTGGAACAGATGCACAGGATTGGGTAGAGATCTTATTGAGAATGTATTCAAGATGGGCCGATAATAATCAAATGAGTCTCGTCATCAATGAATTATCTGAAGGAGAAGAAGCAGGTATTAAAAGTGTAACTTTTGAAATAGATGGAAAATATGCATATGGCTATTTACAACATGAAAAAGGAACTCATAGATTAGTTAGAATTTCTCCTTTCAATGCTAATGGCAAAAGACAAACAAGCTTTGCTGGGGTAGAGGTCATGCCAAAATTAGATGACAATATTTCACTTGATATACCCGAAAAAGATTTAGAAATTACAACGAGTAGATCTGGTGGCGCTGGAGGACAAAATGTTAATAAAGTAGAAACAGCAGTAAGAATTGTTCATTTGCCTTCAGGGATTTCAGTAAGATGCACTCAAGAAAGATCTCAATTACAAAATAAAGAAAAAGCTATGTTACTTCTAAAGTCTAAACTATTAGTGATCGCTAAAGATCAACGAGCTGCAGAAGTCGCTGATATTAAAGGTGATATTGTGGAAGCTGCATGGGGCAATCAAATAAGAAATTATGTTTTCCATCCCTATCAAATGGTAAAAGATCTTAGGACTATGTATGAGACTAACGACTTAGATAGTGTTTTAGATGGTGGACTTGAACCATTCATTCATGAATTGTTACGTTTAAATATTTCTTCTAATGAATCTATTGAATAACTAATGGAAAATAAAAACGAAATTTTAGAAAAAAAAGTTGCTCCTCCAAGCTTTATTAAGCTTGCTATGAGAAATATGGTAAGGAAAGGTTCAAAAAGTATTTCTCATTTTTTAATAACCTTTCTAGTTTTAATTGGGATATTAATCCTTGTGGCCACTTTAGGTAAGCCCAATATTCCTGTTTAAGAATGTATGAAAGAAAAAATTATTTCTGAAATTAATTTAGATTTGGTTTTTCAATGTAATGATTTTTCTCAATTTTCAAATAAGTTAAAAGATACTAAAACTAAGCTTATTTTTGAATCTATTTTTTGGGAGAAAGTTTTTTTATCTTGGATAAATACAATATTAAAAAAAGATGATTATGAATTGCCAAATTATATTTTTGAAAAAAAATCTTTTTCATTAGGCTTACAGATAATATCTAATCAAGAAATTGCTTCTTTGAATAAGAAGTGGATGCAAAAAAATGGCCCAACTGATGTTCTATCTTTCCCGATCACTTCTGATGCATCTCTAAATAATTTAGATCACTTAGAGTTGGGAGATATATTTATATCATTAGAGATGGCACTTGAGCAGTCTTATGAATATAAACATTCAATCTATAAAGAGATGATCTGGTTGGCTAGTCATGGATTTTTACATCTTTTGGGATGGGAACATAATAATGAGAATGATTTAGAAAATATGTTAAATTTTCAAGAATATTTAATTAATCGATTAGGTTAAAAATCTATGGAAAAAAACAATAACTATTTAGAACATAGGAAAGAATCATACAAAACTTCTAGTAATGTATTAATAAGTTTTAAATATGCTTTCAGTGGAATTAGTTACGTATTAAAAACTTCAAGAAATTTTAAAATTCAATTAATTTTTGCAGTTATAAGTTTAATGATTGGTTTTTTATTCAAAATTAGTTTAAGTAATTATTTAATTTTGATTGCAACAATTATGTCTGTTTTAATACTAGAAATATTAAATACATCTATTGAATCAATCGTTGATTTAGTAATGAAAAAAGAATTTAGTATTTTGGCTAAAATTTCAAAAGATACTTCTGCAGGAGCAGTATTATTAGCTTCTATTAATTCTGTTATTATTGCTGTATATATCTTTTTTCCTAAAATAAAGTTGTTATTTTAAATCCATATAAATATGTTTCTTGTTATTGATAATTACGATAGTTTTACTTATAACCTTGTTCAATATTTAGGAGAACTTTCAGTTGAGCATGAAATAACTAAAGAATTAATAGTTAAAAGAAATGATGAAATTACTTTAGAAGAAATTATAAAAATAAATCCTAGTGGCATCCTATTATCTCCAGGTCCAGGCAATCCCGATCAATCTGGAATTTGTCTGCCAATACTAAAAAATTTATCTGAAAATATTCCAATATTGGGAGTTTGTTTAGGTCATCAAGCCTTGGCCCAAGCTTTTGGAGGCAAGGTTATAGTTGGGAAAGAACTTATGCATGGTAAGACATCCAAAATATTTCATAATCAAAAAGGATTGTTTAAAGATATCGAGACTCCATTCGTGGCGACTAGATACCATAGTCTTATAGTTGATTCAACTTCTTTACCATCTTGTATTGAGATAACTGCGACTTTAGAAGACTCAACTATTATGGCTATCTCTCACAAAGAATATAAACATTTACATGGGGTACAGTTCCATCCTGAAAGTGTATTGACACAATTTGGTCATAAATTAATTAGTAATTTTCTAAAAATGGCTGAACAAAAGTAAAATACAAAAAAATTAATAATATGATTTCTCAAATTAAAAACATTTTCTTTTTTATATTATTTAGCTCTTTTTTACCTACCTCATTATTGGCAAGGAATTTAGTAATAAAAAGTCTGGGACATAGTAGTTTCTTAATTAATAGTGCTGAAAAATCGATTCTTATAAATCCCTTTAAAGCAATAGGTTGTGCAAGCAATTTAAAAGAGCCAAAAGAAGTCAACGTAGATTTTATTTTGGCTAGTTCTAGGCTTCCAGATGAAGGATATAACCCTAATAATCAATTAATGTTTGTAGAGCCAGGAATCTATCAATTTGAGGATATTTTATTAAATGGAATTTCCGTCCCACATGACAGAGTAGATGGAAGAAGATTTGGGATGGCAACTGTTTGGAGTTGGGAGCAGAATGATCTTAAAATTGTTCATATGGGAGGCGCTGCTGGTGATATTGATATCAATAGTCAAATTATTTTGTCTCGCCCAGATATCTTATTTATTTCAATTGGAGGAGGAATAAAATCTTATGATGGGCAAGAGGCTTCAAGAATAGTTAAGCTTCTAAAACCTAATGTAGTTATTCCTGTTCACTTTGCTCGTGGCAAAAAAATTAACCAAGAATGTGATTTCTCAAATGCTGATTTGTTTATCGAAAATATGAAAAATTTTAAAGTTAAATATGTTGGAAAAGATTTTCAAATAAAACCTAAAAGAATCGATCAAAATACAATTTATATTTTTGGTAATTAATTTATTAAATCTAAGACCTTGTAGTTGTCCCAGAAAAAAATCATTTGTTCTTGTGTTCCAATACTTACCCTTATTGACTTACCAATATCTTTTTTGTTTTCCATACCTCTGATAAGAATACCTTTTTCTCTCATCTGTTGTATTAAAATTTTAGGATCTTTTTTTGGCCAAATTAAGAAATAATTACCACCACTAAAATGAGTTCTGATTTTTGTTGATTTAAATTTATTTAAAATCCATTCTCTTGCTTTTTTTACTTCTAAAACATAATTTTCAATATATGATTTGTCTTTAAGTGCTGCTAATGCTGCAGTTATAGCAAAGCTATTTACATCATATGGTCCTGTAACTTTATTAATGTAATTAATTAAATTTTTATTGCCAAAAGTAAAACCTATTCTTAAACCAGCTAACCCAGCTGTTTTTGAGAGAGATTGGATTATTAGTATGTTGTTATTCTTCTCAAAATCTATCGATTCAAGAAGACTATCTCCATTAAATTTTTCATATAGTTCATCAACAATTATCAATGAATCGTTTTTGATATTTGCTAAGTTAATTATCTCTTGAGCACTTAAAACTGTTCCTGTCGGATTATTTGGATTACAAATAAATATTAACTTTGGATTATACTTTATAATTTTTTCACTAAATTCTTCGATGGGAAATAGAAAATTTTCTCCAATGTAAGAACAAGTTATTTTCTTCATTCCTCGCATTTCTGAACAAGGAGAATAGTAACCAAAAGTTGGATTCGTGGTTAGAAATATTTGATCTTTTTCTCCAAAGCAATTGAAGATTGCATTTATAGCGGCGTCTGCTCCATTGAAAATTCCTATTTCATCATTATCAAATTTTCTTGAATCAAGATATTTATCACATAAAAAATGTTTTAATAAATTATATTCTGGATAAATTGCAATCTCATTTAATTTTATCGCTTGTAATGCTTCGAATACATTAGGACTTGGACCAAGAGTATTTTCATTAAAGTCTAAGCGGAGTAAATTTCTTCTATTTTCCAAAGGTGCAGAATAAGACTGCATATTTATTATTTCTTCTCTTGGTCTTGGGAAAAGATTATTTAATTGATCAAAATCATTCATTACATTCTTTCTAAAGTTTCAATTCCTAGAAGCTCTAAGCTTAATTTTAATGTTTTTGCAGTTAGATCACATAAATTCAGTCTAGAAATTTTTATATATTTTTCTTCTTTGAGTATTGGAACTTGATCATAGAATCTATTAAAAGTCTGACATAGCTCAAACAGATAATTGCATAATCTATTTGGCATTAAGTCTTTTTCAATAGATATTATGACTTCATCGAACTTAAGTAATTTTCTGATAAGTTTCCACTCAGATTTATGCTCATAATTTGTATATTGAAAATCTTTAGAGTCATGAACAAAATCATTTTTTCTTTTAATTCCTGCAATTCTTACAAGTGTATATAACAAATAAGGAGCCGTATTACCATTTAAAGAGAGCATTTTATCAAAACTAAATTGATAATTTGTAATCCTATTTTGGCTTAAATCTGCATACTTAACAGCTCCTAATCCAATTATTCTTGAAGTATTTGCAATAAAATCTTCTGTCTCATAACGATTTTCAACTTCTAATCTTTTCAATAAATCTTCTTTTGCTCTTCTAACTGCTTCTTTTAATAAATCTTTTAAACGTATTGTTTCCCCTTCCCTTGTCTTTAGTTTTTTGCCATCAATGCCTTGAACTAAACCAAAAGGGACATGGTCAACTTGGCAATTTTCTGGGATCCATTTTGCTTTTTTTGCAACTTGAAAAACTCCAGCAAAATGATTTGCTTGTCCATGATCAGTTACATAAATAATTCTCGAAGCATCATCCCCATTAGGAGGTTTATTGAATCTATATCTTAAAGCAGCAAGATCTGTGGTGGCATAGTTAAAACCCCCATCTTTTTTTTGAATAATTAGGGGTAAAGGTTTGCCTTCTTTATTAGTCATCCCATCTAAAAATACACATTTTGCTCCTTGATCTTCTATTAATAATTTTTTTAAATTCAAATCCTCAATAACGTATTTTAAGAAGGGATTATAAAAAGACTCGCCTCTTTCTTCTATTTTTATTTTTAAATTTTTATAGATTTCATCAAATTCTTTTCTAGATTGATCACATAATAATTTCCAAGCTTTAATCGATTTAATATCTCCACTTTGTAACTTAACTACTTCCTCTCTAGATCTTTTTTGGAATTCAGATTCATTATCAAATCTTTTTTTTGATTCTTTATAAAATTCAACTAAATCACTTATCTTAATTTTGCCTATCTCCTCTAAATCATTTGAATATAAATCTTTGAGCTGAGTAATAAGCATTCCAAATTGGGTTCCCCAATCGCCAACATGATTCAGTCTTAATACTTGATAACCTCTTAACTCGAAAATTCTGGATATTGAATCTCCTATTATTGTTGATCTTAAATGTCCTACATGCATTTCTTTAGCAATATTAGGACTTGAAAAATCTACAATGACTTTATTTGATAAGCCATTATCTAAATTTTTTTTAATTTGAGGTATTCCACCCCTTTGGCATCGCATATTTGATTTAATTTCATTTATTAGAACTTCATCTTTTAATTTTATATTTATAAATCCAGGTCCAGCTATTTCTAGACTCTTACATAATTTTGCGATGCTTTTATTTTTATTTAAAAGGTTAATAAAATCATTAGAAATATCTCTTGGTTTCTTTTTATATATTTTAGATAAACTTAAACAAACATTACATTGATAATCACCAAATTCCTCTTTTGATGATTGTGTAATTAAATTTTTTCTAAGAATTTCGAACTCTTCTTTTTTATCATTTTTTTCAAGACTATCGAAAAGAGATTTTTCAAATTGTTTTGTTAATTCTTTAAAAATGATTAGCATTAATTATTCAATTATTTATCTATATAATTAATTAATATAACGCATACTCAAATCAATCCAATTACTTTTGGTGATTGAAGAACTTGTTGAAATCAAATCTATACCTTTTATTAGATATTTACTAATTTCTTCAGGGTTAATTCCAGAAACTTCTATTATTAAATTTTTATTGACTTCTTTTTTAAAAATATTCATTGATAAATCTCTTAATTCTTGAACGTTTTTTTTGATTATTTCAGGGCTAAGTTCATCCAATAATACACTATCTGCTCCAGCTAATACTGCTTCTTTTGCCTGCTCGATATTCTCAGCTTCAATTATGACATGAGTTGTAAAAGGCGAATTTAGTCGAATTTTTTTTACTGCATTATTAAGATTATCTGTCCATGCAATGTGATTTTCTTTTATCATAGCAGCGTCGTATAATCCCATTCTATGATTCACTCCACCTCCGCATTTGAATGCATATTTTTCAAATATTCTTAAGCCAGGAGTAGTTTTCCTAGTATCTGCTAATTTTATATTTGTACCTTCTAACTTATTTACAAGATTCTTTGTATGTGTTGATATTCCAGATAAATGCATTGCTATATTTAAGCCTATTCTTTCACTAGCTAGCAAACTTTTTGAAGGTCCATATATTTCCAGGAGTTTTTGATCTTTAACAAATTGATCTCCATCAGAGATATTAAATTTTGAACTTATTTTTAAATCAATTTTTTTAAAAATTTCTTTTATAATCTCGACACCACAAAATATACCACCTTCTTTTGCAATCCAATATGCATTGCCATTCTCTTCCGTAATAGAAGGACTTGTAAGATCTCCCCTTCCTATATCTTCATCGATCCAATTATCAATGATCTTACTTACTATTGGAGTATTTAAATCCACTAAACTAAAAAATAATTAATTAATAAAAATTCAACTGAATTAGAGAATCAACTATATATCACTATGTAATTTAACTCAAATTTATTTTCCAATACAAAACTTAGAAAAAATATTATCTAGAAGTTCCTCCGTTAATTCTTGACCAGTTATTTTAGATAAGTTTTGAATTCCATCTCTCAGTTCTATTGATAACAAATCAAATGGCAATTTATTTTTAATGATTACATCAGTATCATTTAAATTAGATAGGCAAGCAGACAAATTTGTTAGATGTCTTTCGTTTAAAAAAATATTGATATTGTCTACTTGTTTTAATCCACATTTTTTTATGATTGTGTCGATTAATACTCTTTCACCATCATTATTCTTAATGCTCATAAGAATTGTGTTTTTTAACTCATTTGAATTAATATTTTTGCAATCAATTAAATCTTTTTTATTGCCCAAAATAGTAATTAATTTTTCTTTGGGGATTTCTTCTATTATTTTTTTGTCTTCTTCGTTAAATCCTTCTTCAAGACTATAAATATAAATTATAAAATCTGACTCTTTAATTTTCCCAAAACTTTTTTTAATTCCAATACTTTCAATTTTTTCATGAGTTTCTCTTATACCAGCAGTATCAATTATTTTCATTGGAATATCATTAATAGTTAAATTAACTTCAATAATATCTCTAGTTGTTCCAGGAATATTAGTTACGATTGCCTTCTCTTTTTTTGCAAGCAAATTTAGTAAAGAGCTTTTACCAACATTTGTTTTACCTATAAGTGCAATGGATATTCCATTGTGAATATATGAATTTCTTTTTGCATTTTCTATTAGTAATTCTATTTTTTCTTTTACTTTTTTAATGTTTTTTAGATATTTGGTGTAATCAAAATCTGTGAAGTCTTCTTCAAAATCAACTCTCGCTTCTATTTCGCAAAGTTGATTTATAAGGTCATTTTTAATATCATTAATTTTTTTCTTTATTTCTCCTTGAATCCCACTAAAAGCTAACTCTGCTGATCTTGTATTGCTTGCATTAATTAATTGATTAATCGACTCGGCTTGAGTAAGGTCTATTTTTCCATTAAGAAAAGCTCTTTGACTAAATTCTCCTGGGTTTGCAAGTCTTACTCTAGAATTACTAGATAATAATCTCTTAAGAACTTTATTTACTATGATAATTCCTCCATGGCAATGAAGTTCAACTACATCCTCTCCTGTGAAGCTATTTGGTGATTTCATCACTAAAATTAAAACCTCATCTATAAATTTATTTTGTTTATTTTCCTGAATAAAACCATGAAAAACTCTATGTGATTCCCATGCATATTTAGATTTAGTTTGAATAATCTTTTTGCAAGAATTTATTGATTCTTTCCCTGATACTCTTATTATCGCAACTCCTCCTTTCCCTATACTTATAGCTGAAGCAATTGCAGCTATCGTATCTTCTGTAGTAACTATTGAATCCATCTCTCGCTTTGTTATGGATAATTAAGTAAGATTGTCAAGAATTTTGAAATTTTCTTTCTGAATGAGATTTAAAAGAGATATTACCTATAAGAAAATTCTATCATTATTTAGGAATCAGAATGGAAGTCCTTTCTTTAATGCTAAAGGTTTAGCTATAGGGGTATTTAGTGGCTGCTTTCCTTTTTTTGGGTTTCAGACTTTAATAGGGGTATTTTTTGCGAAAATAGCTAAGGGAAATATTGTTCTAGCTGCAATTGGTACCTGGATCAGCAACCCTTTTACATATGTTCCACTTTATTATTTTAACTATAAGGTTGGTTCGATTTTTTTAAATAATTCTTCTAATAAAATTCTTGAAAAAAGTTTAGTTATTGATGACTTATGGAAACAAGGTAGAATTTTTTCCCTAAAATTACTCTTAGGTTCATCATGTGTAGGTATTTTGTTAGCTTTGATTTGCGGCAGTATTGCTTTATTTATCTACAAGATAAAAAGTAAAAGATAGATTGATCTGATTTTAAAATTAACTTTGTCCAACTCTGGCAATATCTAAAACATCTGCCATTGATTTAATTTGTTCAATTGTTTTGTGAAGTTGATTATAACTTTCAAGACCTACACAAAGATTTATAATAGCTGGTTTACCATAAGCAGTTTTAACATTTGCATCGCTAACGTTTATACCTTTATCAGATAATCGCATAAGAATATCTTTAAGGACTCCAACTCTATCAATTACCTCAATTCGTAGCTGAATTGGAAACTTATTATCGCCAGTTTTATTATCTTGATTCCAACCAACAGGTAATCTTCTCTCTATTGGAATTGGGATTACATTTTCACAATCTTCCCTATGTATTGTTATCCCATGGTTGCCGAGCGATACAGTTCCGATAATATCCTCGCCAGGAAGTGGGGTACAGCATTTACCTATTCTGTAATCAAGACCCTCTATCCCGGAAATTGGTGATTTAGCTGCCGAATTAGATTTATTAGTGGATAAATTACTATTACTTTTAAGAGATTTTACTATTTCAGAGTCAGAAACATTTTTTACATCTTCTGTTTGTAATTTTATTTCTTCTCTTAGTCTGTTTAATACTTGATGCAAAGTTAAACCACCAAAACCAAGAGATGCAAGAAGATCTTCAGTAGTTTTTAAATTGCATCGATTTGCAACTTTTTTCATGGCTTCACTAGAGAGTAATCCTTCAAAACCGTTTCGACCTACTTCTTTTTCAAGTAAATCTCTACCTCTTTTAATCGTTTCATCACGATGGCTTTTCTTGTACCATTGGCGGATTCTATTTTTAGCAGTTGGCGTAACTACAAAGTTCAGCCAATCCAAGCTTGGAGTAGCATTATTACTTGTCAAAATTTCAATGAAGTCACCATTTTGAAGTGCTGTAGATAATGGAGAAAGCTTTTCATTAATTCTTATTCCATTACAGTGATTTCCAACTTCAGAATGAATTCTGTAGGCGAAATCTATAGCGGTAGATCCTTTCCTTAAACCAACAACATCTCCTTTTGGAGTGATTACAAATACTTCTTCATCAAATAAATCTTCTTTAATTGAAGCTAAATAATCATTATGATCCCTTGCATTACCTTCTTGTTGCCATTCTACTAATTGTCTTAGCCAATTAAATCTCTCGGCATTACTTTTAGCAGGAGAACCACCCTCTTTGTATTGCCAATGAGCGGCAATACCATATTCAGCAATTTGATGCATCGAAGTAGTTCTAATTTGAACTTCAATAGGTCGATGTCTTCCAATCACAGAAGTATGTAAGGACTGGTATCCATTGGGTTTTGGCAATCCTATATAGTCTTTAAATCTACCTGGGATTGGTTTGAAAGTATCATGAACAACTGCTAAAGCTCTATAACAACTATCTGAATTGTCCACGATAATTCTTAGAGCAGCAACATCATAAATCTCGTGAAAATGCTTTTGTTGTCTTTCCATTTTGCTCCAGATGCCATAAAGATGTTTTGGCCTTCCTGTTATTTCAAAATTTTTCAAACCTGCTGAAACCAAGTTTTCCTTCATAAGATTCAAAGTTACTTTTAATCTTTTTTCTCTATCACTTCTTTTAACAGCGATTTGATCTTTAAGATCTAGATATTCTTTAGGCTCTAGGAATTTAAAAGCTAAATCTTCTAATTCCCATTTAAATCTGTTTATTCCTAGTCGATTAGCTAATGGTGCATAAATCTCTCTTGTTTCTCTCGCTATTCTTAGTTTTTTCTCATCATTTAGCCATTCAATTGTTCTCATGTTATGAAGTCGATCTGCAAGTTTTACTAAGACAACTCTGATATCACTGGCCATAGCCAAAAACATTTTCCTAAGATTTTCAGCTTGTGCTTCAGTCCTGTTGTTAAAGTGAATGCCGCCTAATTTTGTTACACCCTCTACAAGTATTTTTACTTCTAATCCAAAATTTGTTTCTATTTCGGATAAATCAATGCCAGTATCTTCAACAACATCATGTAAAAGGCCTGCAGCAATAACAGATGAACTAGCACCTATTTCTTTGAGGAGATTTGCAACAGCAACCGGGTGGATAATGTATGGCTCGCCGCTCGCGCGGAATTGTCCATCATGAGCATTATAAGCAAGTTTAAAAGCCTTTACTATAAGGTTCTGATTCTCATCATTTTCTTTATTTGATTTTTCAAAATTATTAATATCTTTAAGAAGCCAATCGGGAATTTTTATTTGATAATTCAAAGATTCACTTTCATATTTTTTATTTTCAGGCAAAATAGTTTTAGAAACTTCAATTTCGTTTTTTTCTTTTGAATTTGCAGCTGCCTCGGACATTTTATATTGCTTTAGATGTATTTTATTTAGGTCTAGAAAAATTTGCTATAAATCATGGAAAAAAATAAAGAAAAAATTATTGTAATTAAAAATCTTACTGTTAAATATGGTCTAAAACAGCAGTCTATTATCAAAAATTTTAATTTGGAAATAGATAGTGGAGATCATTTGGCCATAATAGGACCTTCTGGATGTGGAAAGACCACTTTTGCAAAAACATTAGTAAATATATTGCCTGAAAAGGCCACTTCTAAAGGGTATCTATCGATTTCTAGTGTAGATCCTAGGAAAATAAATAACAAAGATGCACAATTATTTAGAAGAAAGAATTTTGGATTTATTTATCAAGACTCTATAAAAAAACTTAATCCGTTAATGAAGGTTGGGGATCATTTATATGAATTATTTAAAACACATGATCAAACTAAATCATCTATAGCTATTAAAAAATTAGTAAGAGAAGTTTTTCAAAAAGTAGGAATTGAAGAAAATAGACTTGATTCTTTCCCGCATCAATTTAGCGGTGGAATGAGACAGAGAGTTTCTATAGCAATGGCACTTGCTTTAAAACCTAAATTATTAATAGCTGATGAACCTACAACAAGCTTAGATACCAAAACAAGTTTTGAAATTATGCAAGAAATAATTCATCTATGTAATGAATTTGATACTACTTTAATTTTAATTAGTCATGATATTAATCTTGCAGCAAAGTGGTGTAAAAAAGTTGCAATAATTGAAAAGGGTTCGATTGTTGAAAAAGGGAATATATTAGATATTTTTCAATCACCAAAATCAGATATCGGGAAAAAGTTAGTAAATGCTTCAAAAATAGTATTAGAACCAAATACTAAAAATAATGCTCGAGATCAGGTCGTTCTAGAGGTAAATAACCTAAGACATTGGTATAAATTAAATTCTTCAATTTTCACTAATAAATGGAATAAGGCTTTAAATGAAGTTACTTTCAAGTTATATGAGAATGAGACTCTTGGAATTGTTGGTTCTTCAGGGAGCGGTAAAAGTACATTATGTAGGGCTTTAATTGGACTCATTAAAGTAAGAGGTGGTGAAATAAAAATTTATGATAAGAATCATGCATCGAAAAAAAATAAATCTTTTAAAAAGAATAATAATGTGCAAATAATTTTTCAAGATCCTTTTTCAAGTTTGAATCCAAAAATGACAATTAAAAATATTTTGGAAGATATATTTTTTATTCAAAAAATTTCAGGCAAAAGAAAAATCGAAAAAGAAATAAAATTAATGTTAAGAAATTTAAATCTTCCCTTAAATAATGATTTTTTTAATTCTTATCCTAGCCAATTATCTGGTGGTCAATTGCAAAGAATTTCATTAGCCAGAGCGCTATTATTGAAACCAAAAATTTTGATTTGTGATGAGAGCGTTAATATGTTGGATGCTTCAGTAAAAATAGAGATTCTAGAATTACTTAGAGTCTTGCAAGAAAAAATGAATTTAACGATTATCTTTATTACTCATGATTTAGGCATTGCTAAAAGATTTTGTGATAGGTTGTTAGTCATGAATCACGGAAAGATAGTTGATCAAGGAGAAAGTTCTACAATATTCACTAAAACTCAAAACACGTATACAAAATCGCTTCTAAATTCCTCTTTAAATCTTATTTAACTTTAAGAACACTTAGTAATTTTTGAAAATCTAATGGTAATTCTGATTCAAATATCATTTCCTTACCATTTATTGGATGTATAAGTCCAAGCTTAATGGCGTGTAAAGCTTGGCCATCTAATTTACATGGTAGTTTTTTACATCTTCCATATAACGGATCACCCACAATTGGATGATTAATGTGAGCGCAATGTACTCTTATTTGATGCGTTCGCCCCGTATCTAGTTTGAAACTCATTAATGAGTAATTGCCAAATCTTTCTTCTAATTTCCAATAGGTACAGGCATACCTTCCTGAAGTTTCTTCAACTACTTTATATTTCAATCTATTTAATTTATCTCTGCCAATGTTTCCCACTATTTGGCCTTCTTCAGAATTAGGAGCTCCATGAATTACTGCAATATATTCGCGTGAGGCTATTTTTTCTTTAATTTGTTTCTGGAGATTTACTAATGCCTCTTGGCTTTTTGCAACCACCATACATCCGGAGGTATCTTTATCTAATCTGTGAACAATCCCAGGTCTTAGTTTCCCATTAATTCCAGGTAGATCTTTACAGTGAAAAAGTAGTCCATTCACTAAAGTTCCAGATTTGTGTCCAGGGGCTGGATGAACAATTAGTCCTGATTGTTTATTAATTACTATGATGTGCTCGTCTTCAAAAAGGATATTTAAATCCATTTTTTCAGGTTTCAAATAAATAAGAGGTTCTGGAGGAGGCATCCATATTTGAATATTGTCGCCATTTTTTAATGGGGTCTTTGCTTTCGCAGTCTTATAGTTTACAAGTACTAAACCTGAATTTATAAAATGTTGAATTCTTGCTCTACTTTGTTCTGGCCTTTTACTTACCAACCATCTGTCTAGCCTCATAGGAAGTGGTAGCTCATAAATAATTTCTATAAGCTCACCTTCTCCAATGCCGAAAGAATTTTGATTATTTAATTCCATATTGGGACTTCTAAAGCAATTTTACCCAGCATTTGATTTCTATAATCTTCCAATAACTTATGAGACATTCTCCTTTTATCGCCTGAGGTATGTTTTGAAGCTGCTTCGTCGATCCAAGCAGAAGGACTCTTAAAGCCTTTTGCAATATCAACGCCATATCTATTAGATATTTTTTTAACTGAGATATTCGCATTCTTATCTTTGTTAAGAGTAGAAATAATTTCGATAAATCCAATTGCGACACTCTCTATTTCATAAGCAGCTTCGCCAATATCGTCACACAGTGCAAGATTAAGTGCTGATTTTTGATCTTCTAAATTTGGAGGTATAACACCAGGAGCATCTAGCAGATCTATACCACTTTCTAATTTTATCCATCTTAAATTACGGGTCACGCCTGCTTTTCTAGCGCTATCTACAACTCTTTTTTTTGCAATTCTATTAATTAATGCTGACTTTCCTACGTTTGGAAAACCAAGTGTAAGGGCTCTAATTGGCCTAATTCGCATTCCTCTAGAGAGTCTTCTATCGTCGATTGACGACCTGGAATCTTTGGCTGACTTACAAATTTCTTTAATACCTATTCCTCTTTTAGCATCACACCAAAGAGGATACTGATCTTTGGCATTAAACCATTTATTCCAACTATTGATTGTATTAGGGGAGATCATGTCTGATCTGTTAATAACAAGAATATGTTTTTTATTATTTATCCATTTATTTAAGTGTGGATGTCCTGTTGACAAAGGAATTCGTGCATCTCTAACTTCTATAACTAAATCTACTTTATTTATAACTTCAGATAATTTCTTTTCTGCTTTTGCGATATGGCCTGGGTACCATTGAATTTTGGGTATGTCCACTTCAATAAATCAAATAAAAATTTGTATTCCTTTTAGTTTTTATAAGTTTCAAAAGTATTTACTTCTAAATTTTAGTATAAATTTAATGACTAAAAAATTTTTATAATCGTTAATTCTTAAAATTTATTAAGGCATAGGTAACAGTAACTACTTTTTAACCCAATAAGCCCAAATTAACGTTAGGGTCTTAAGATTAAAAATTAAGCTTGTTTAATGTCAAAATTATCTCTTTCCAGTCTTGATAAGACACATTTAGAAGGGAAAAAAGTTCTTGTAAGAGTAGATTTTAATGTCCCATTAAATGAAGATGGTCAAATAACCGACGATACGCGTATTCGTGCAGCGATCCCAACTATTGAATATCTTATTCATCATTCTGCAAAAGTTATTTTAGCTGCTCATTTTGGTAGACCAAAGGGTCAGGTAAATGAAAAAATGAGATTAATTCCAGTAGCAGCAAGATTAAGAGAATTGTTGGGGAAAAATGTCGCTCTTACTAACATTTGTATTGGTGATGAAGCAATTGCACAATCAAATAGCTTAACTAATGGAGATGTTCTTTTACTTGAAAATGTTCGTTTTTTTGGTGAAGAGGAAAAGAACGACCTGGAGTTCGCTAAAAAGTTAGCATCACATGCGGATATGTATGTAAATGATGCTTTCGGTGCTGCTCATAGAGCTCATGCTTCAACTCAGGGTGTTACTAATTATTTAAGTCCTTCAGTAGCTGGATTCCTTTTAGAAAAAGAATTGAAATACTTACAAGGAGCAATAGATTCCCCAAAGCGTCCATTGGCAGCAATAGTTGGAGGATCAAAGGTTAGTAGCAAAATAGGAGTACTTGATTCTTTACTAGATAAGTGTGACAAAATCATGATTGGTGGAGGTATGATTTTCACTTTTTATAAAGCTAGAGGTTTAGATGTCGGTAAGAGCCTTGTAGAAGAAGATAAACTCGAGCTTGCTAAAGATTTAGAAGCAAAAGCAAAAGCAAAAGGAGTAGAATTATTATTACCCACTGATGTTGTTTTAGCTGATGAATTTTCTCCGGACGCCAATAGTAAAATATCTCAAATTAATTCAATTAGTGGGAATTGGATGGGTCTCGATATTGGTCCAGATTCCATTAAAGTTTTTCAGAATGCTCTTGCAGAATGTAAGACAATTATTTGGAATGGTCCAATGGGAGTTTTTGAATTTGATAAATTTGCAAACGGTACAAATGCAATAGCTACGACTCTTGCGGACTTAAGTGCTTTTTCTGAGGTTTGTACAATAATTGGTGGTGGAGATTCAGTCGCAGCAGTAGAGAAAGCAGGATTAGCTGAGAAAATGTCTCATATCTCTACTGGAGGCGGCGCAAGTTTGGAACTTTTAGAAGGTAAAACCTTACCTGGTGTAGCTGCATTAAACGACGCTTAGGCTATATCTCATCAACAATATCAATGCTCTTTGTGAAAGTAATCATTCCCTCAGGGTGAGCTATGATTCCTGACCAAATTTGTATCCCTGGTTTTGAAGGGGCTCTTGTTATTTTAAAAATCCCACCAGACGCCAATGGTTCCAATAATATTTCTTGTTCAAAAAATGAATTAACTTGATGAGGTTTTATAGCTCCAGAAATAATCACTTCTTCAAGAGGCTTATTTAGAATTATATCGATATCATATTTTGAACCAGTAAGAACTCTATCAGGAATTTTAAAACTAATATCTATCTTTTTATTATCGTTTCTTATAGTTGTGAATAAATTTTTGATAATCCCTTCATTTATTTTTCCATTTACGATTGAAAATAAATAATCAAAATTGGATTCGAGTATATATATTTCTCCATTAACTATTTTCCTCCCAGAAACTTTTATTCTCAAAATATCTTCATTTGGAATATTAGATTTTAATCTTTTGATTTTCCATTTGCTGTTAGGGAAATCATTAATAATTTTTGAAAATTGTTTTGGTATATTTTGGCTTTCTTCATTTCTAAAATTTTTTCTAATGAATTCTAAATCTCTTGCATTTAAAGAGTTTTCTAGATTTCGTATAAAATCAACTTTTAAAGTTTGCGTTATTGCTGAATAGGGAATAATAAGATAAACAAATAAGTGTAGAAGAAATCCTATATTTTTAAATAAGTTTAAATTAAACATATTAATCATTGGTTATTTTTATTCTACTAATTTAAGTTTTTATGTCTAAAAAAAATAATTTATTAGTCGCCGCCAGTGGGACAGGGGGGCATATTTTCCCAGCCTTAGCAGTTTCTCAAGAGGTGGAAGATGAATGGGATATTCATTGGTTGGGTGTTAGTCAAAGACTTGATGCAAATTTTATTCCCAAAAAATATAATTTGATGACTTTGAATATAAAGACACCAAGAAGAAATATTTTTTTGTTTTATCAATATATAGAAATTTTAATGTCAACTTTCCAAATAATTAGGATCTTAAAAGAAAAAAAAATTAACTTAGTTTTTACTACTGGCGGTTATATATCAGCACCTACTATTGTCGCTTCAAAACTTCTCAGGATACCTATCATTATTCATGAATCAAATGTAATTCCAGGAATGGTCACGAAATATTTTGGTTTTTTATGTAACTATGTTCTTTTAGGATTTAAGAAAACAAATTCTTATTTAAAATATTGTAAAACTATTTTCACTGGAACACCTTTAAGAGAGCAATTCTATAAATTTAATTTTTTGCCAGAATGGGTTCCAAAAGGAAATGGACCTCTTTTGATTGTTATGGGAGGTAGTCAAGGAGCAAAAGCTATAAATCAAATTCTTTATGAATCTCAAGAATTTTTAATAAAAAAACAGTTTCGGATAGTTCATATTATTGGCGAATCTAATCAACAACCTTTTCATATAAAAAACTCCAAAAATTATATTCAAAAGAAATTTACTAATGAAATAGCAGCTTTAATTCAAAACTGTGATCTTGTAATATCGAGATCTGGCGCAGGAACAATCAATGAAATAATAGAGGCTGAAAAACCTTCAATTTTAATTCCATATCCAGATTCTAAAAATAATCATCAGGAGAAAAATGCAATGATTCTTGCTGAAAGTGGAGGCTCAGTTTTAATCAATCAGAATAAAATTTCTAAAGAAGTTTTTGAAGAAACTCTAGAAAGAATTTTTAAAATAAAATCAATAAAGGGAAAAAATCATTATGAAATATTAGATCTCATGAAGAAGAACATGGAAAATAATAATAAAATTAAATCTAAAAATGAGATTAAGAAATTTATTAATTATTTTTTAAAGGAATTCTGAATTTCTTTACATAAAAGAGTGTTATTTTTCCTATTCTGCAAACTTATCCTTGCCCACTTTTCGTCAAGAAATCTAAATGAAGTGCATTCTCTAAGCAATATTCCCTTATTTTCTAAGTATTTTATATTTGGCGATAGGGATGTTTTACTTTCAATTAAAAAAAAGTTGGTTGAAGAGTTATGAACTTTAAGGTTCTCTATTTTGGATAATTTTTCAAATACTCTCTTTTTTTCAATATTTATCCAGGTGTGAATCTGGTTTGTCCACTGTTCGTAGAATTTCTTATTACTTAGTAGATCAATTCCGGCTTTAATAGCAAATGAATTTAAAGGCCAAGGATCTCTATTTATTTCCCATTGTTTAAGTTTTTTCGATGAGCCAATAACGTAACCTAATCTAAGGCCAGGTATATTGAAGATTTTGGTCAAGCTTCTCAAGACTAATAAATTATCAAATCTTTGGGTTAATGGTATTAAAGATTCTTTTTCTCCATTAGGTGTTATCGATAAGAAAGCTTCATCACAGATAACTAATTTATATTTTTTCACAACTTCTTCCAATGAATTCTTTCCCCATAATTGGCCAGTAGGGTTATGTGGATTTGTTATCCAAATAACATCACCTTTTGGATGAAGCGGAAATGATTGAGGAAAAATATTATCCCAGTTTTTTGGTAATTCGCAATGTATAAAATTGCTATTCCAACAATTTAAAGATCTTTCATAATCAACAAATGATGGAGAAGGAATACAACTTATTCCTAATTTGGATGCTTCATAACCTGCCCAGGTTATTAGTTCAGAAGCTCCATTTCCAGGCAATATATTGTCTGGATTTATCCCATGAAATTTACCGATTATTTCTTTCAGATCGCTCAAGTTTCTCTCTGGGTAATATCTAAATCCAAGATTCTTAATTCCCGCATTTAATGAATCTATAAGTATTTGAGGTGGATCAAAGGGTACTAACGAGGCACTTGCGTCAATGATTTCAGAGGGTAATAAATTTAATTTTTTTGCATGTGCAAATACATTTCCTCCATGCTTCAAGTTTGATATTTTCATGGCTAATGTTGTGTAATCATTAGTTTCTGATTTGTTCTTTATTCATTTTCAATTTTTATTTAACCCATTTTAAATCTGATCCAATGGCCTCTTTAATATTGGACAATTGATGGATATTGAGTTGTTTTAAAATCCCTTCAAGTATATTGGGTACTAATTGTGGCCCCTTATATATCCATCCCGTATAAAGTTGAATTAATGATGCTCCAGAACTAATTCTTTCCCAAGCCGACTCAGGACTATCGATTCCACCAACGCCAATCAAAATAATCTTTTTATCAATATTATGAATATGTTTTATTATTTGATTTGCTTTTTTTTGTAGAGGCTTTCCACTTAATCCTCCATTTTCTTCAGAAAGTAATAATCCTGTTTGCCTGATCTTCCTATTTTCAAGACCTAATCTATCTATGCTGGTGTTAGTCGCAATTATCCCATCGATATTTTCCTGGATTATTAACTGACAAATATCTTCAATATCTTTAAAGCTTAAATCTGGCGCAATTTTAACAAATAATGGTGGACAATTAGGTAAGTTTTTAATTTCTCTAAGAAGTTCTTTTAGAAGTATTGGGTCTTGCAATTTTCTTAGTCCTTCAGTATTTGGAGAACTTACGTTTATTGCTGCGTAATCACAATATGGAATTAATAATTTTAGAGAAGTTAAATAATCATCTTTTGCTTGAGATAAGCTTGTGATTTTAGACTTACCGAAATTTATCCCTAAACAAATATTCTCCCTGTTTTTTTTGAACTCAATACCCTGCTCAAGAAAATTTTTAACTAGATTTTCTGCACCATTATTATTGAAACCCATCCTATTTAATGCTGCTTCTTCTTCAGCTAATCTAAATAATCTTGGTTTTGGATTACCATTTTGAGCAAATTTAGTTACTGTACCAAGCTCTGCAAATCCAAAACCAAAATCTTTCCATATATTTGCAGCATTTCCATTTTTGTCAAAACCCGCAGCCAAACCAATTGGATTACAAAAATTTATTCCACATATGTCCTGACTTAACCTTTTATCAATTACAGAAAATTCTTCATTTAGATTTTTCAGGATTGATGAAACTAAAGGCCAATTATATTTTCTTGAACTAAATGATAGAAGGCTGAGAGATAAATTAGTTAAATATTCTGCATCTATTCCAGAATCATTTTTTAGTATAGGGGTCATCAAGTTTTTATAAAGATTTTTAAATACCCCCTTCTGTTCATTCATAAAAATTAGGATTCTTTTTTTTCTATTATCCAATATTTTTTATCTTTAGGAATCAATCTCCAATTACGCCATTCAAAAAGTAAATATTTTTTTATCATTACGTGGTTTTCTTTACCTAATAAATTACTTAGTTCTAGTGAACTTAATAAGTACTTTTTGTCAGCGAATTTTTGAATTAATTCATTTCTTGAAAATAATTCCTGAATTTCTGAAGGTGCATTTTTTTCAAAAAATTCTATTGAAGATTCAGACTCTTTTAAGTTACTTTTTAGAGATATACCTTTGCTATAATTAGTCGCTATTTTATCTACTCTATCATTTTGTTTGTCACCGCTATGGCCTTTAACATATTCCATTACAAGACCATTAATTCTTAATTGATCAATTTTTTGCCATAAATCAAGATTTTGAACTGATTTTCCTGAGCTTGTTTTCCATCCATTTCTCTTCCAATTAATAATCCATTTTGTATATCCTTCTATGACATATTTACTATCAGTTCTTAATTTAAAGTTTTCTTTTAATTTATAGGTTTTTAATTTCTCAAGTGTTTTTATAGCCGCTGTGAGTTCCATTCTATTATTAGTAGTATTTTGCTCGGAACCACCTATTTCCAATTCACTTTTGTCGTCAAAGATTATTAGTCCACCCCAACCACCTGGACCTGGATTACCACTGCAGGCTCCATCAGTTGCAGCTCCAATTGCAATACTATCATTATTCATAATTTTTGAAGCCGATATAAAGTCTATCGGCTTGAAAAAATATTCTCTTACTTAAGTGTAACTTTACCGCCAGCTTCTTCAATCTCTTTCTTTAAAGATTCAGCATCTGCTTTAGCAATTCCTTCTTTTACTGTTTTTGGTGCAGATTCAACAAGTGCTTTTGCATCGCCAAGACCTAGACCAGTTGCATTTCTTACAACTTTAAGTACTTTGATTTTTGCAGCTGCATCAAAGCTTTCGAGAACTACATCAAATTCAGTTTTTTCTTCAGCAGCACCACCATCTGCGTCACCGCCAGCTGCTCCTGGAGCTGCCATTACTACACCTGCAGAAGCTGCAGCAGATACACCAAAAGCCTCTTCAATTTGCTTTACAAGCTCAGATGCTTCTAAAAGTGATAGAGATTTTAATGATTCAAGAATTTCTTCAGTTTTTGCGGACATTTTCTTAAAAGTTAATTAGGTTTTGAATTTAGGATTCTGATTTTTCAGAATGTTGTTTAAGTGATCTAGCAAGTCCAGAAGGTACTTCATTAATAGAGATCGCAATTTTTGTTGCAACGCCATTAAGAGCGCCAGCAATTTTTGCCATCAATACTTCTTTAGATGGAAGACTTGCAATTTCTTTTATTTCAGAATCGCTTAGAAGTCTGCCTTCAAATAAAGCTCCTTTGGTTTCGGATTTTTTGGTGTCTTTTTGAAAAGATTGGATAGCTTTTACAGCACCACCAACATCTTCTTTGATTAAGACAAAAGCATTTGTTCCGGACAGTAAAGATTCAAGATCGTTCCAATTACTATCTCCATCAATAGCTTTCCGCATTAATGAATTTTTAGTAACTTTGCAAATGCCGTTAGTTGTTTGCAATCTAGATCGCAAATCTGACATCTCTTTGATAGTTAAACCTTTATAGTCAAGAACTACAGCCATTTCCGAGTCGTTTAATAGAGATTTAATCTCAATAACGATTTGTTGCTTATTCTCTAGTGTTCGGCCCATTGATGTTTTTTGGATCGTAATTTAGGGAGAGCAGGAAATGCGGCAAAGTCCATTTAATGAGGCCGCTTTTATTAGATCCAAAAAGAAATAATTTAAGACGAGTCCTCGGTAGGAATTAAAAATTTAGAATAACTAAATCAACCTACTTTCTTTGGCCGTATTATTGCATTTTAAATTATACTACAAAGCGTTAACCTTCAGGCTGGTAATCTTGTACAGCATTTATGTCTAATTGAACTGAAGGCCCCATTGTTGAAGTTACATAAAAAGTTTTCCAATACTTTCCCTTAGCACCACTTGGTTTATTTTTGTCAATTGATTCTTGTAAGGTTTTTAAGTTGTCAAATAGAGCCTCTTTTGTAAAACTTGCTTTTCCAAAGCGGACATGAACGATTCCAGCCTTATCTGCTCTAAATTCGAGCTTACCAGCTTTGAATTCTTGTATTGCATTAGCAATGTCATTGGTTACTGTCCCAGCTTTAGGATTAGGCATCAAACCTCTAGGTCCTAAAACTCTTCCTAATTTTGCAACCTTTGGCATCATATCTGGAGTTGCAATAAGAAGATCAAACTCCATATTTCCTTTGTTGATGCTTTCCACAAGATCTTCTTCGCCAAATAAATCTGCACCAGCAGCCTTAGCTTTCGATACATTCTCACCGCTTGTAATTACTGCAATTTTGATGCTTTGGCCAGTACCATGTGGTAATGCAACAGTAGTCCTTAATTGTTGATCAGTATATTTTGGGTCAATACCTAAACGTATATGTGCTTCAATAGTTTCATCAAATTTTGCGTTAGCATTTTCCTTGATAATACTAAGAGCTTCAAGTGGTGCGTAAATGCGATCTTCTATCTTTGTTGATAAAGCCGCCATTCTTTTGGATAGTTTTTTCATAATAATATTGGGTGCAAACGGTTATTAACTAACCTCCCCTAAATAGTGAGAAATTTTGTATTGAACTCAATCAGTGATAGAGACGCCCATATTACGAGCAGTACCCTCAATTACTTTCATTGCTGATTCAACACTAGTACAGTTTAGATCAGGAAGCTTAGTTTTGGCTATTTCTTCTAATTGAGCTTTACTTATATTCCCAACAGAGCCTTTTGCGGATTCACCTGATCCTTTCTCTATACCAGCTGCTTTTGTTATTAAGACGGAAGCAGGAGGTGTTTTTGTGATAAAAGTAAAGCTTCTATCTTCAAAAACAGAAATCTCGACTGGAATTATAAAACCTGCTTTATCTTGTGTCCTCGCGTTGTATTCTTTGCAAAATGCCATGATGTTGACACCGTGTTGTCCTAAAGCTGGCCCTACAGGAGGAGCAGGATTTGCTTTGCCTGCTTGTAGAGCAAGCTTGATAACTGCAACAATTTTTTTTGCCATTAGATTAGAGAATTTAAGCTGAAGTAGAAAATCACAATTTTACTCGATAAACAAGAACAATTAGAAATTAATTTTGTTTATTGATTTGAGAGAATTCTAATTCTACAGGAGTCTCGCGCCCAAATATTGAAAGTAATGCTTTTAATTTATTTCTTTCTCCGGAAACTTCTATAACTTCTCCCTGGAAATCCTTGAATGGACCACTAGTTACAATGATTCTATCTTTTTCTTCAATGTCTAACTTGATAACAGCTTTTTTCTCTGATGCGCGCTTAAAGATTCTATTAACTTCTTGTCTTGATAATGGTCGAGGTTTGATATGACCTCGCGATCTTCCGCTGCCTCTACCATCTTCAGCACCGACAAAGTTAATTACATTTGGAGTACTTTTTACAGCCATCATTGTATCTTCATCCAAAATCATTCTTACGAGGACATAACCTGGGAAAACTTTTTCTTCAGTAGTTTGTCTGCTTCCATCTTTTTTTAATTTAATTCCTGGAGTTTGGGGAATTTCAATTTCAATAATTCTATTATTAACACCTAAAGTTACTGATCTCTGCTCAAGAGTCGCTTTTACTTTTTTTTCACAGCTTGATGCTACTTGAACTGCATACCATCTTGCGATGCTTGTATTTGCTTTTGAAGAAGCAAGGCTTGTAGTTAATTCATTACTCATTTTTCTTGAAGCTTAATTAAGATCTTTATTCATGGATATTCGGGAGATAATTCAACCAAAAATTTGCGAGGCTGCCCATCCATAGAATCTGCTAACAGAAGCAATGGCTGCAGCAGAAAACGATACCATAATTATAACTGCTACTGATTCGCTAAAAAGTTGTTGTTTGTTAGGCCACACGACAAGTTTAAGCTCATCATAGGTAGATCTAAAAAAATTATTCTTTTTTTTAGGCTGTTCAACTTCAGGAGAATCCTTTTTAAGAGGTTCTTTATTGGTAGTAGGACTTGTCACAAAATTTTTTTTGAAATTAAGCTTTACGCTTTAATTTTTATTTTAGCTTATTGATTTACTCCTCAGCTAGGTTTGAAAACGATCTCATCTTTTTTAGCAGGGTTAAGTTTAATTGTTATATTTTTTTTGTTTTTGAAGTTTTCCTCTAAAAGTTTTGCAGCTAAGGGATTTTCTATTTGTCTTCTAAGTTCCCTGCTAAGTGGCCTAGCACCATATTCAGGTTCGTAAGAATCGTTTGCAATTTTATTAATAACTTTTTTGTCTATAGCGATATTTATTTTCTGTTCAAGTAGCAGGTTTTTTAAATCTTCTGTTTGTAAAATTATTATTTTTTGAAGTTCATCAATAGATAATGGATTAAACTTTACTACTTCGTCAATTCTATTTAAAAATTCAGGTCTAAAAATTGAGGACAATGTATTGCTAATGGAATCATCTAAGGTTTGTTGGTCTTTTTCAAACTTTCCCTCACTTTTAGAAATCTTTTGTGAATACTCTAGTATAGATTTACCAGCTAGGTTGCTTGTCATAATGATTACGGTATTTTTGAAGTCTACGGTCCTTCCTTGAGAGTCCGTTAATCTTCCTTCATCTAAGACTTGTAAAAGGATATTAAAAACTTCTGAATGTGCTTTTTCTATCTCATCAAGAAGTATTACTGAATAGGGTTTACGTCTTACAGCTTCAGTTAGTTGGCCTCCCTCTTCATAACCAACATAACCTGGAGGAGCTCCCAAAAGTCTGGCTACGGCATTTTTCTCCATATATTCACTCATGTCTAATCTTAAAAGTGCGTCCTCTTCATCAAATAAAGCTGATGCAAGAGATTTTGCTAATTCTGTTTTGCCAACACCTGTAGGACCCATAAATAAAAAAGATCCGATAGGTCTTTTAGGACTTTTCATGCCAACGCGAGCTCTTCTAATTGCAGCAGAAACAGCTTCTATAGCTTTTTCTTGTCCAATAACTTTTTCACTTAGTTCTGTTTCTAGATTGACTAATTTCTTACGTTCATTTGAAACTACTTTAGAAATTGGAATACCTGTAATTTTTGAGACAACATCAGCAATATCATCAGGTTCAACTTGATATTTAAAAGGGAAATTTCTATTTTTCTTTATTTTATTAAAGTTCTCTTCAACTCTTTGTATTTCATTCTCTATTTCATTTAACTCTTCTTCAAGCTTTTCTAAATAATCCTGATCATTTTCAATTTCGCGATTTGATTTATCCTTAATTTGTTTGGTTAGCTTATCTTCTTCTTTCATTAAAATCGATAATTGCTCCATTTCTTCACGCAAATTGTTCCAATTGTCCAAAAGGACGTTCAATTTTGCCTCTGATTGTTGCCTCATATTCAACAGTTTTTCTTGAGCTTCGATATTTTCTCCTTGCGAATTATTCAGTTTTTCATTAATAGTATTAAGTTTGTTTTCTTGTTGGAGAATAATTTGAGGCTTTTTATAAGACTCGATTTTTAACTCTGCAGCTGCTTCATCAATTAAATCTATTGCTTTATCAGGAAGACATTTATCGCTGATGTATCTGTCGGCCAATTTTGCAGAATAGTTTACAGCTTCTTCAGAAATTTTTATGCCATGATGTGATTCATATTTCTTTTTGATACCTTGCAGTATTTTTGCGCTTAATTCTACTGAAGGTTCATTAACAGCTATCTTTTGAAAGCAATTATTTAATGCCTGATCTTTTTCAATAGTTTCACGAAATTTCTCAGGTGTTGTTGTACCGATACATCTAAGTTCTCCCTCTGCCAGTAAAGGTTTTAAGATATTGCTGATGTCGGTAGAGGATCTGTCAGAACTTAAGATTGAATGAATTTCATCAATAAATAGAATCATTCCTTGGCTTGGATTATTTAGTTCCTGCATTATTAAGCTTAGCCTTTCTTCTAGTTGGCCTCTAAATTTTGTCCCAGAAACTAAAGCACCTAAGTCAAGCGAAATAATTTTAAAGTCTTTTAAAGAATCAGGAACTTTTTTCTCTACAATTAATTGCGCAAGTAATTTTGCAATTGAGGTTTTACCCACTCCAGGATTCCCGATTAATATAGGATTATTTTTGTTTCTTCTGCAGAGTACCCTCATTAAATTATTGATCTCATTTTCTCTCCCTAAAACGGGATCCAGTAAGCCTTTTTTAGCTGATTCTGTTAAGTCTTTTCCATAAATTGAAAGAGCATTTTCATCTTTCCCAACTTGTTTTTTGGTATCAATTTGAAGTTTACTTTTGGGTAATGGAACAATAGCTTCTTTAAATTTTTCTTCTTTAACTAAAGTCTCTTTATTTGATTCAAAATTAGATTGATTATTTATTTCAAGTACGTTCTCATAATTAAAAGAATCTTTAGATTGATTAATATTTGGGAAAAACTTCAATTCTTCTTCTAATTTTTCCATCGAAAGGTTGCCTTCTTCAAAAACATAATTTCCAATTCTTAAATCTCTTCCTAGAGCAATTAGTAAATGAGGGATTTCTATGAATCTCGATCCCCATTGGATTTTAATCTGATTCGCATTATCTAATAAAATTTCTAAATCTTCTCCGATAGTAAAAATATCTGACTCATTTGTTGGTGTCTCATCTAAAAAATCTTCTGTTATATCTAAAACTGTATCTTGGTCGATTGATAATTTTTCAATGAAAGCGAAGAATTCACTTGATGAGAACAATGTATGAATTATGTGTTCAATATTAAATTCGCTATGATCCCATTTTTTTGCTGTTTCTTCCCCTAATAAAAGAAGATTCCAACTGATTTCGCTAAATAGTTCAGGACTGGATGTAAGTGTTTCTCTCATAAACTATAAAAAACTATAGTTGATTATTAATATTCTAAATAGTATCTGCATTAATAATCATCCAATAATTTTTAAATTGTAAGATGAATTTGAAAAATATGTTTATGAGGGGGGTCGCAGGGACTTTGAAATTAATAAAAGCGTTAACTAATATTTAAGTTGTTGTGAAATTAAAAACTATAATTGGTTAACATATATATTTCAGATATTAGCCAAATAGTTCAGCTATTAATAGGATTTAAATAGTAATAATTAAATTGTGAAAGAAACTATTGATTTTCTTATTGATACTATTGAAGCAAGGCAAGTCCTTGATTCAAGAGGTAATCCAACTGTAGAGGCAGAAGTATTTTTGGAATGTGGTGCAAGTGGTAGAGCAATTGTTCCCAGCGGAGCTAGCACTGGTGCTCATGAGGCACATGAATTAAGGGATGGTGGTTCAAAATATATGGGGAAGGGTGTTTTAAATGCTGTTAATAAAATTCATGAAACAATATCCCCAGCTTTATGTGGTTTGTCAGCTTTAGATCAAACTGCAGTAGATAAATTAATGATTGAAATTGATGGAACTCCTAATAAATCTAATCTTGGAGCAAATTCAATCCTCGCAGTAAGTCTTGCAACTGCCAGAGCATCAGCAAATGCTTTAGACGTTCCACTATATAGGTATCTTGGAGATCCATTATCCAATCTCCTTCCAGTACCATTAATGAATGTAATAAATGGTGGTGCTCATGCACCAAATAGTCTTGATTTTCAGGAATTTATGCTTGTCCCACATGGAGCTAATAATTTCAGTGAATCATTAAGAATGGGTACTGAAATTTTTCACTCATTAAAATCATTACTTGATCAAAAAGGTCTATCCACTGCTGTAGGCGATGAGGGTGGATTTGCACCTAATTTGTCATCAAGCGAAGAAGCAGGGGACTTATTATTAGAAGCAATTCAAAAAGCCGGATTTAATCCTGGTGAGCAGGTATCTTTAGCTTTAGATGCTGCTAGTACTGAATTTTATAGTGATGGCATTTATAAATATGAAGGTAAAAGTTTAAATAGTTCTGAAATGATTTCATATCTTTCAAGATTAGTTTCTAATTATCCAATAGTTTCAATAGAGGACGGTTTAGCTGAGGATGATTGGGAGGGTTGGTCAGAATTAAACAAAGAATTAGGAAATAAAGTTCAGCTTGTAGGTGATGATTTATTCGTTACTAATACAGAAAGATTAAGGAAAGGGATTATGGAAAAATCTGCCAATTCAATCTTAATAAAGGTAAATCAAATTGGAACATTAACTGAAACTTATGAAGCTATTGAGTTAGCTAAAATGTCTGGTTTCACAAGTGTTATTAGTCATAGAAGTGGTGAGACTGAAGATACAACAATTGCAGATTTATCTGTCGCCACAAGATCGGGTCAGATCAAGACAGGCTCTTTGAGCAGAAGTGAAAGGATTGCAAAATACAATAGGCTTTTAAAAATTGAGGAGGAATTGGGAAATCAAGCAAGATTCGCTGGAGCTTTAGGTTTAGGTCCCAAAAATATTTAGTTTTTTAGCGCTTAAGTTTTTCTAAACGGGAGCCTTTTCTCATACTTAGTTGGCACTTTATCCAATCAATACTTATTGGCAGCGCAAAAAAAAGTGGTAACAATGCAAAATTATTTTGTTTATTGGTTACAAGTAAAGCAGATGCAATTGATAAGCTTCCTATAAGAATTGAATGACCTAAAGTTTTTTGAGCAGTAAACATTTTTTTGAATTGCCTATCAGACTCTCCCATTCTTATTTGCAATTGTAAATCGCCCTGCTCTAATCTTTCTAAACTTTCATCTATTTTTTTGGGAATGCCAACAGCTTTCGATCCTAGTTCACCTACTTGTCTTCCAAATTGGTTAATTAAATCGTTGGGAGTTTGATTATTTGAAGTCATAAGTTCTATTAAATAAGGCTTGGTAACTGATACAAGGTTAAACCCTGGATTAAGCATTCTACCAACTCCTTCAAAAGTTGATAAAGCTCTCATGACAAAGATTAAATCTACTGGTAGTTGAAATGGTGTTTCATAAACAAGTTCGTATAAATCTCCAGATAATTTTTCAATAATATTTGGGCTAAATGGTGGAGTTAAGGCTTCTTTAAGCATCAATCTAACTAATCTTCTGACTGGTCCTACATCAATATCTTTTGAAATTAGCCCAGCTTGTTGTAATTGACTGACAAGTGATGAGGCGTCTCTTAAAGCAGCAGCCTTAACCATCCTACCTAAGCTTGTTTGAAGATTATTTGAGATATTGCCCATCATTCCAAAATCATAAAAAATCAATTTACCTTCATTTGAAACTGCTAGATTCCCTGGATGAGGGTCTGCATGAAAAAAACCGTAATTTACTAATTGTTTTAAATAACTGATGGCGCCTATTTCTGCAATTTTAGGCAAATCAATTTCTTGTGATTTTAATTTTTCTAAATCGCTTATTTTTGTTCCCTCTATATAACTTAAACAAAGGACTTTTTCACTGCTCATATCCCAAATTACTTCAGGAACTTCAACATTTTCATCATCGAGAAATTGCTGTCTAAATCTTGCTGCATATTGTGCTTCACAATTAAAATCAAGCTCCTTCATGAGAACTTTCCTACACTCTTTAGCAATCTCAACCCAGTTTCTACCTCGACTCCAATCCTTATTTTTCTGCAATAATCCTGCTATTTGCTGCATTATGCCCAAATCTATAATAAACAATTCTTTTAAATTAGGTCTTTGAACTTTAAATACTACTTTCTTACCATCTTTTAAAGTCGCCCTATGGACCTGAGCTAGTGATGCTGATCCAACCGGATCACATATTATTTGATCTATTTCATTAAACTTAGATCCTAGTTCTTCTCTTATAGTTGCTTCAACTTGCGCAAATGAAAAATTAGGAACTTGATCCTGCAGTTTAGACAATTCCTGTATCCAAGTATTAGGAATTAAATCAGGTCTCGCCGATAATAATTGTCCAATTTTAATAAATGCTGATCCAAGCTTTATTAATTGATTAGTAAACCACCTAGCTCTTTTAATTTGGACCCTACTTTTTTCATTGTTCTTAGTTTGGAAAATTGTAAATCTAATATTATCTATCCATAAATTTATTAAAAGCGAAATCAGAGTTATCCAAATAAGAAAGGCCCTATTCAATTTTTTTAAACGATAATGAAGAATGTGATAACTCATTTAATTTGATTATTTATATTTTTATTAAAGAGATCAATTAGCTTATTGATACCTTCAATTTCATTTAAAGCTTTTTTTATTTTGGAATCTTGATAAGTATCTGTAGACTCATTTTCTTGAATATTTTCCGCTTTTTCCAGTCTTGATGCTTCTTCGATTATGGATTCTTTTAAACTATCAAATTCTTTTTTGAGAATTTCTGGAGCATCCTGTGCAATATTTGTTGCTTCTTCAATTTTTTCAACCAATATTTCGTTTAATTTTTCGGTTACTTTCTTAATGGCAGCTTTTAAAAGGTAATCAGAGTTGGTCATGAAAAATATAATGTTTCAACGGCAATTGATTTTTCGATATGACCTAATAATAGATCAATACAGAACATTTCACGTAACTGATCATTTTGATAATTAATTTTTTATGTTTTTCCTATGTAAGTTTGTTTCTATATTAAGCTTTTTTCTATTTTTTCTTTTAACTTATATTTATATAAAGGTTCAGGTATTTATTTTAAAAATATCTTCTAACCAAGAACTCATCTAACTAATTACTAAAAAAGGAGTTTTTTAAAATTGGAAATCATTGAGTCAGATGTAGTTATTATCGGAGGAGGCCCGGCCGGATGTACTTGCGCACTTTATACATCTCGTTCAAGCTTAAAGACAGTAATTTTAGATAAAAATCCATCTGTTGGCGCCTTAGCAATAACTCATCAAATAGCTAATTATCCAGGTGTTCCGGTTGATATAAGTGGAGAGAAATTACTTACTCTAATGAGAGAACAGGCTGTTGAATACGGCACAGATTATAGAAGAGCGCAAGTTTTTGGAATAGACCCTAGTGGAGAATGGAAAACGGTTTATACGCCCGAAGGTACTTTCAAAGCTAAAGCACTTGTACTTGCAAGTGGAGCTATGGGTAGGCCTGCATCATTTAAGGGCGAAGCAGATTTCCTTGGCAAAGGAGTAAGTTATTGTGCTACATGCGATGGGGCTTTTTATAAAAATAGAGAAGTTGCCGTTGTTGGAGTGAACAAGGAGGCAATTGAAGAGGCAACTGTTTTAACTAAGTTTGCATCAACTGTGCATTGGATTACATCAAGTGATCCGAAATCAGATAATGAAGAAGCTATGGAATTGATGGATAATTCAAATATAAAACATTGGAGTAGAACAAGATTATTGGAAATATTGGGTGATGATATGGGTGTTAATGGGGTTGTTGTAAAGAATAAGCAAGACGAAAATCCTATCAATTTAAATTTAGATGGAGTCTTTGTTTATATGAGTGGTTCAAAGCCGATTACTGATTTTTTAGGGGATCAAATTGCTTTAAAAGAAGACGGAGGAGTTATTGTGGATGACTTTATGTCTACAAACTCTGATGGAGTTTGGGCTATTGGAGATATAAGAAATACACCATTTAAGCAAGCAGTTGTTGCGGCTTCTGATGGATGTATTGCCGCTATGTCAATTGATAGATATTTAAATAGTAGAAAAAATATAAGAGTTGATTGGATTCATTCTTAAAAAAAAATATTTCTTCTTTAATTTATAGGGGTGTTGCTTCAGAAATATAAGCGACCCCTCCGTAGTAACTTAAATCGTCCCTGATGTTATCTCTCATTTTATCTATTAATTCTTGCTCACAAAAAACAATTACATGAGCATTTGCTCCTAATCCTGTAAATTCCATATCTTCAGTAACAACTCTTTCAGGCCCTCTGCCTGTGGCGTGTTTCATAACTGTATATCCAGGAACATTAGCTTTTTCTAATGTTTTAATGATTGCATCTAGTTCTCTTTCACTAAATATCAAGTCTAATCTTTTCATTTTTATAGAGGGGAAAGTGGGATAATAGTATTTACTAAACTCATATATATGGGAATGCCGAGAACTATATTGAATGGGAAAGTTAGACCTAGTGTAGTTGAAATATAATAACTAGATTTAGCCTCTGGAACTGTCATCCTCATCGCTGCAGGAACTGCTAAATAAGAGGCGCTTGCACATAGAACCACAAATAAAAGGGCGTTGCCAGGTCCTAAAGATAAAAATCTTGCAACGAAAACACCAATAAATGCATTAAATAAAGGCATAAGAATAGCAAATCCAATCAAGAACGAACCCGCATTCTTTAGTCTCGGTAATCTTTGAGCAGCGACTATTCCCATATCTAACAAGAAGAAGCATTCTGCTCCATAGAATAATTGTCCAGTAAAAGGCTCCATTTTTTCAATTCCTGAGGGATTACTAGAAGCAGTGAGAAATCCTACAATCAAGCTTGAGAGCAATAAATAAACTGATCCATTCAAAAGGGATTCATGTAATATCGCGCTTAAATGCATTTTTCTTGATTTTGGTCTATTTTTAGGAGCTGCAAATTTTACAAGTAATAAACCAACAATGATGGCAGGAGACTCCATTAAAGCTAGGGCGCCAACCATAAACCCATCAAAAGCTATTTTTTGACTTTCTAAAAAACTTTCTGCAGAAATAAATGTAACAGCACTTATTGAGCCGTATGCTGCTGCTATTGCGGCTGAATTAAAGACATCAAAATTAAATCTTAAAATTAAGAATCCTATAAGAGGGATTACTAGTGACATAAGTATTGCAGCACTTAAAGTCGGCAATACTTGATCAGTAAACCCACTTTTCTGTATCTCTATACCTCCTTTAAAACCAATAGCTAGAAGAAGATATAAGGAGAAGAGTTTAGGTAATGGAGCTGGTATTTCTAAATCAGATTTAAAGAGTACTGATATCGCTCCAATTAAAAAGAAAAGAACTGGCGGGGCTAATACATTTTGCAGAATTGGACTTATTTCCATAAGTTATTAGGCTATTTCATTTAAAGCGGTTTCTAAAGCTTCTTTTCTTGTCTCAATGATGCCTTCAACTCCAAACTTAGCTAATCTATCCTTTACTTTTTCATTAGCACCAGCAACAAATGCTTTTCTGGAATTATTTTTTGCTTCTTGCATCATATCCTCAATTGCAAGAGTCGCCGTCACTCCAAGTCTTGGTACATCAGTGATATCTAATATCAAAACCTTGTAGTTTCTTACTAGCATCATCCTTTCAGATATACCTTTAGCTGCTCCAAAACTTAGTGGTCCTTTAAGTCTAAATAACATTACTTCACCTGAACATCTATCTAGTAGTGCTTTTTCATCAGCAGGTAATGCATTTTTAGCTAGATCATCTTTTGATAAAGGATTATCCTCATCCATACCTTCTAGTTGAGTTTCGGTTATTGAATCAATTGTGAGCATATTGGCTATGAATACACCAACTAAAACTGCCCAAATTAAATCCCAAAAAACTGTCATTAGCAGTACGCCGTACATTACAACTGCAGTTTTTAAAGATAATTTGTGAGCCCTCCTCAAGAACCCCCAATCAATAATATCTAGACCAACTTTTATGAGAATTCCTGCTAGCAAGGCAGTTGGTATTTGCTCAGCTAAGGGACCTGCACCAACTAAAACTACTAATAAGACAACTGAATGAACCATACCAGAAAGTGGAGTGGATCCTCCAGATTTAACATTAATAACTGTTCTCATTGTTGCTCCCGCTCCAGGTAAGCCTGAAAATAGACCCGCTATAGCATTTCCTATTCCTTGACCAATAAGTTCTCTATCAGAATTATGTTTTGTTTGAGATATATTGTCGGCTACTAGAGATGTCAGTAAGGAGTCAATTGCACCAAGCACTGCGAGGACTAATCCTGCCTTAAAAATAATTGGAAAATATTGATTAAAACTTGGGAAATTTAAAGATGGAACTCCCCTTGGAATTTCTCCAATTCTATCAATGGCTCCATCTCCAAAAATTAAAATTGATATGGGAGTTACTATCAATAGTGCTAAAAGAGGAGAAGGAACCCACTGACTTATTTTTCTAGGAGTAAGAAATACAATACCTAGCGTCATTATTGCTACTCCAATAGCAGCACCGTTTGGCTGGAAATTTGAAAATACAGTAGATAATGATTCGACTACTCCACCACGAGTGCTAATTCCTAATAATGGACCAATCTGCAGTGCAATTATTATTACTCCAATACCAGACATAAATCCTGAAACAACGGAATATGGAACTAACGTAATATATTTACCTAGCTTTAAAATCCCAAATAATATTTGCAGTAAGCCCCCAATTACTACAGCTGCCATCACTAAAGGCAAAATTTGACCTGCAGTCAGATCTCTTGGAACCCCCACTGCGGCTAAGCCTGCTACTACGCCAGCAACAGTTACACTCATGGGACCGGTAGGCCCACTAACTTGAGCAGGTGTTCCTCCGAATAATGCTGCTAAAAAACCAACTACTACTGCCCCATATAGTCCATAAATTGCTCCGCCAGGTCCTAACGCTGCATTACCAAAAGCAAGAGCGAGAGGTAAAGCCACCACTGCGGCTGTGATCCCTCCGAGAATATCTCCTCTTACATTTTTTAGATGAAATCCATTAATTATTTTCAAAGATACTCTCCTTAAAATAAACACTTAACTAAAAGATATTATCTCTTTATGACGTAAATTTGTGAAAAATGAAGTTTGTGCAAAATATTTTTGTAACTTTTTTTGCTCTTACTAAATAAATTTTAGTTAATTTTCCTGAACAAAATTAGTCTCTGATTGATTTATGTGCGAGGCGAGCGATTAATGTATTAGGTAAATATTTTTCAATTTAAATAATATTCAAATGAATTCGATTATTCGTCCTAGAAGATTAAGAAGAACTGAAGCAATTAGAGAAATGGTTAGAGAGAACCATCTAACGGCAACTGATTTTATATATCCATTATTTATTCATGAAAAAGATTTTAAAGAGGAAATTTCAGCAATGCCTGGAACTTATAGATGGGATATTAATGGCTTAATAAAGGAGGTTACTAGGGCATGGGAATTGGGAATAAGGTGTGTGGTTCTTTTCCCAAAAATCAACGATAGCTTAAAGACTGAAGATGGAGCAGAATGTTTTAATGAAGACGGTTTAATACCTAAAGCTATTCGAATATTAAAAAAAGAGATTCCTGAAATGGCAATAATGACAGATGTTGCATTGGACCCATATTCTTGTGATGGTCATGACGGATTAGTTGATGAAACTGGAAAGATATTGAACGACGAAACAATCGATATTTTAAAAAAACAAGCTTTAACACAAGCAAGAGCTGGAGCTGATTTTATTGGCCCTAGTGACATGATGGATGGGAGAGTTGGAGCAATTAGGACTGCTCTTGATAGGGAAGGATTTAGTGATGTAGGAATTATTAGTTATACAGCTAAGTATTCATCTGCTTATTATGGTCCATTTAGAACTGCTTTAGATTCGGCTCCTAGAGAAAATAGTAAGAAAATAATTCCAGACAATAAGTCTACATATCAAATGGACCCTGCCAATTCAAAAGAGGCTTTAATTGAATCTGCATTGGATCAGTATGAAGGAGCTGATATTTTGATGGTAAAACCAGGAATTTCATACTTGGATATTGTTTATAGACTAAGTACATTTTCAAATAAGCCCATAGCTGCATACAACGTTAGTGGGGAGTACTCAATGGTAAAGTCTGCTGCTATGAAAAACTGGATTAATGAAAAAGATATTGTTTTAGAAACGTTACTTAGTTTCAAAAGAGCAGGAGCAAAACTGATACTCACTTATCATGCTTGCGATGCATCTCAATGGTTGCGGGATAATTAAAAACTCATTATTAACAAAAATTTGGTTTATTCTTAGATTAATAATAGATTAAGTACTTTGTTTTGAAGTTATCACAAGAAGTAAATAGGATCGGTCACATCGCACTTAGAGTAGAGAATCTCGAAAGGGCCAAATCTTTTTATATTAAGCTTGGTATGAATCTAGTTTGGGACGATAAAGATTGGTCATATTTAGAAGCTGGTAAAGGGAAAGATGGACTTGCGTTGTTAGGCCCTAGCTACAAAGCTGCTGGTCCACACTTTGCTTTTCATTTTGAAAATAAAAAAGAAGTGGAAAATATTCAAAATGATTTAAAGAATTCTGGTGTAAAAGTTGGTCCTTTACATGAACATAGAGATGGAACAGCATCTTTTTATATGAAGGATACTGAAGGAAACTGGCTCGAGATGCTTTATGTTCCTCCTGAAGGAATTCAATCGAATGTTTGATTCTTTTTTTTTGTATGCAAGAGAAAAGTTATTCTAAAAAATCATATTCAGATAACACCTTAGAAGAATCTATAAGCCTTTTAGAGTGGGATTCATTAAAAACGCATTTATCTTCATTCGCCTCAACGGAAATTGGTAAACGAGCAATTTTAAGTTTTGCTATTCCTTCAGAATACGAAGCCTCTAAAAGACTGTTGAATGAAACTGTTGAAATAAATGAGCTAGAAAATAATTTAGATAAATCAATTAGTTTTTCTGGTGTTTTTGATATTAGTAGAAATATTGAAATTTGTTCCAAAGGAGGTGTAATTTCATCTTCTGAATTGTTAGAAATAGCGAAAACAATTGCTGCAGCAAGAAATTTAAAAAAAATCTTATTAGATTTTGAAGAAAGGCCTTATATTTCATCATTTACAAAAAATTTAATTGACCATCAGAATATCGAAACGATTTTTAAAAAAGGCATTGAATCTAATGGAAGTATTTCAGACAATGCAAGTAATGAACTATCTATTCTTAGAAAAGAATTATTATCTAAGAAACTTGAAAGAAAAATATTAGTTGAGAAATTTATTCAAAAGAATTTAGTTTATTTGCAAGATACTACTATTGGAGATCGATACGGTAGGCCTGTTTTAGCAGTCAAAGTTAATTATGTAGATAAATTTAAAGGCATAATTCATGACTCTTCATCCTCAGGAAATACAGTATATTTTGAGCCTGAAAGTGTAGTTATTAAAGGTAATAAGATTGCTTCTTTAGAGGCTAGGATCACAGCAGAAGAATTTAAATTACTTAAGAAATGGTCCCAAGTTGTTAGTGATAATTCAGAAAGTCTTATTGAAATGGCATCCATTTTATTGAGATTAGAAAATGCTCTAACTCGTTCAAGATATTCGAAATGGATTGGAGGCAAAACTCCTAGCTTTGATAAAAATCCTATTATTTCTTTAATTGGTTTTTCTCATCCTTTATTGATTTGGGAACATAAGAAAAAAGGAGCCCCTCCCCCAGTGGCTGTCGATTTTCATATAAATAGAAATATTAAGGTTGTAGCTATTACAGGTCCAAATACTGGAGGTAAAACGGCAGCTTTAAAAGGTTTGGGTTTGTCTTTACTTATGGCTAGAGCAGGATTATTGATACCCTCAACTAATAACCCTATTATCCCTTTTTGTCCAAATATATATGTGGATATAGGAGATAATCAATCATTAGAAGAAAATTTATCTACCTTCAGTGGACATATATCCCGCATAAAAGAGATTTTGGATTCACTTGATAATAAGAAAGGATTATCTGTTGTTTTGTTAGATGAGATTGGATCTGGTACAGATCCTCTTGAAGGAAGTGCTCTTGCGATGGCTTTATTAAAAGAATTTGCAAATAAATCTGATATCACTTTGGCAACTACACATTATGGAGATATTAAGGCTCTAAAATATAGTGACTCAAGATTTGAAAACGTATCAGTTGCCTTTGATGAGGATTCTTTGAAGCCAAAGTATATACTTAACTGGGGTATTCCTGGGAGAAGTAATGCTTTGTCAATTTCAAAGAGAATTGGTCTCGATGAAAGCATACTTAATGAAGCTGCAAATTATTTAAAGCCAAAAGAGGTTGATAATATTAACAGTATTATTAAAGGACTTGAGGAAGAAAGGATTAAGCAACAAAATTCTGCAGAAGAGGCTGCAGAACTTATTGCAAGGACTGAAATATTACATGATGAACTGAAGAGAAATTATGAATATCAAAAAATAAATGCTGAAAAAATCCAAGAAATTGAAAGGTCTAAATTATCAAAACATATTCTATCCGCTAAAAAAGAGGTAATAGATTTGATTAAAAAATTAAGAGATAAAAATGTTAATGGAGAGGATACGAGAATTATTGGAAAAAGATTAAAGGAAATTGAGACGGAACACTTAACCCAAAAAAAATTTGAAAAGTCAATATCATGGAATCCTCAGGTAGGCGATTTTGTAAAAATTAAAAGTCTAAATAGTACGGGACAAATTGTAGATTTAGATAAAAAAGATGGTTTTTACGAAGTTAAGTGTGGTTCATTCAGAAGTACATTATCTGCAAATGACTTTGAAGGTATTAATGGAGAAAAGCTTAATTTCAAAAGGTCAAAAATTGAGATCAAGTCTACAAGGGAAGATTTTTCTTTTTCTAAGATTAGAACGAGTAAAAATACAATTGATGTAAGAGGGCTAAGAGTTCATGAAGCCGAAATAATTATTGAAGAGAAAATTAGAAAATTTCACGGACCGCTATGGATTGTTCATGGAATTGGAACAGGGAAATTAAAAAAAGGACTAAGAAATTGGTTATCAGGTTTAAATTATGTTGATAAGATTGAAGATGCAGCCAACAACGAGGGTGGACCTGGTTGCAGTATTGCGTGGATAAAATAAAATTTAAAAAACTTAGGAAACAATTTAATAAGCGTAATTAAGTGCAATTTATTGATCAGGCAAACATTATTCTTAAAGCTGGAAAAGGTGGCAATGGAATAGTTTCATTTAGAAGAGAAAAATTCGTTCCTGCTGGAGGACCTTCCGGGGGGAATGGTGGCAGAGGGGGTTCTGTTATTTTAATGGCTGATAATAATCTTCAAACATTATTAGATTTCAAATTCAAACGAGAAATAATTGCTGAAGATGGATGCAAAGGAGGTCCTAATAAGAGATCAGGTGCTTCAGGTGAGGATAGGATCCTTAAAGTTCCGTGCGGTACAGAAATAAGGGATATTAAAACCGGCATGATTTTAGGAGACTTAACTAAAGATAAACAGAGTTTAACTATTGCCATTGGAGGAAGAGGCGGACATGGTAATGCTTACTATTTAAGTAATCAAAATAGAGCCCCAGAATCATTCACTGAAGGAAAAGATGGTGAGATATGGGAGGTTCAATTAGAACTAAAACTTCTTGCAGAGGTTGGGATTATAGGCCTTCCAAATGCTGGTAAAAGTACTTTGATTTCCGTTGTATCATCCGCCCGTCCAAAAATTGCAAATTATCCTTTCACGACACTAATACCTAACTTAGGTGTAGTAAGAAAAATTGATGGGAATGGTTGCCTTTTTGCGGATATTCCTGGATTAATATCAGGTGCAGCTGATGGAGTGGGTTTAGGGCATGATTTTTTAAGGCACATCCAAAGAACGAAGATACTTGTTCACTTAATTGATGCAATTGCAGAAAATCCTTTACATGATTTTGAGATTATTGAGCATGAATTAAAAAAATATGGGAAAGGTCTTTTAGATAAAGAGAGGATAATAGTATTGAATAAAATGGAGCTTGTAGATGGTGATTATTTGAAAATAATTACAAAAAAGTTAGAAGATTTATCTAAAAAGAAAGTCTTAGTTATTTCTTCATCTTTAAAAAAAGGTTTATCTTCACTGCTTTCTGAAGTATGGAAGAGGATCTAACTTATATTAAAATTTTTTTGTAAAAAAATACACTTGATTTAATAATGAAAATTAGTCATAAATAAGTTACGTCTTTAAAAACAATATGAATTTCTATACTTGCTTTGATCAACAAGGAAAAATAATAGCTAGATGTCAAACGATTCAAGATATCGAGGTTTTGAAGAAAATGGGAAGACCAATTGTAAGAATTAAGGAAATGAAAAATGAGGAGTCGGTTGTTTGTTCGCTTACAGGAAGCCCATCTGACTTTAATAGAGATTACTAAAGAATTAAACAAATAAAAAAAGGGCTTTTGAAGCCCTTTTATATTGTGCATTATCGATTAAAAGAAAATTCAATCATCATAAACAAGACATTCCGGTTCATCCGGATTGGCATCGCAGAAAAGTTCCAAAGCATTAGGGTCATGTTTATCCTCAGGATGATGATCCTTATATTCTTCGAGTTCTTTCAGCTCTTCAGTTAAATGTCTGACCTTTGGAAGATTGCCCTCTGCTTTTGCAGATTCGATTTCCGATTGATCTTTTTGGATGTGTTCGTCAATGGATTTCATTTTAAGCTTTTCGTACTTTAGTAGACATACACAACATAGTTAATTTCTAGTGAAATTGCATTTTCTATGAACTTAATAAGTGTTCATTACAACATCATTTTTTTTTCTAAATTAATTTATGTATTTTTTAGGACTCTAATCTCATTATTTCCTCCAACGATGGTAAAACAGGGATTAGTTGATTTGGGTTTAAAGGGAATAAAACTTTGTAGTAATCTTTTTTCCATTCATCGTCGAAGCATGTCTTATTTACGTCAGATAAGTTAAAGAATTTTAATCTCCATTCAATAATCTTTTCGAAACTTGATAGTTCTTGTTCAGTACATTTGAAAAGTTTGCTATATATCAATTCCCATCTTATAAGAGTTGGAAAAAGGTAAATATCTGCGTAGGTTAACTCTTCCCCAAATATCCAGTCCCCTATGTTTTTCTCTAGTAAATTTTCAACTTCATTTAAAGCCATGAAAAGATTTTGACTTGCTTTTTCGTAAGCTGACTGGTTTCTGGCGAAACCACATTTATATACGCCATCATTAATGCTGTTATTAATTAAATCTAAAAATTTTTGATTACAATTTTTAATACTTAATGTCTGATATTTCGATTCACTTTTTATTGAATTGAGCAGCCTTATAATCTGTGAACTTTCATTAGACAAAATATTTACTTCATCTTTTACAAAACTAATTAAAAGAGGTAATGTCGCTCTAAAAATAATCTTTTCATTAGCTTTTTTGTAAAGGTCTGAAAGTCTCATAAATCCTTTAATACTTGTATTGAAGATCCATTCGCCATGCTCAACATCTGCTTTTAAAAAAATAACCTTAACTTTTTTTGATAAATGTTTTATTTCGTGAACGAGTAAAGTTCTTTGACACCATGGACAAGAATTGCCTACTAACAAATAAATTTGCCCATTCTCATTATTAATATCGTATTCACTATCAATTTTTATACCTTTAGGCCTTTTATAATTACCATGTAAATCTGATGGTGCAAAGCCATTCATTAGTTGAGTCCAAAACCAAAACCAGAATTTTTTGGAGGCCTTAATAAGGTGTCTATTTTGCATAAAATTTTATTTTTAAAGAAAAAATGACTGTTCAAAGAATACTTATCGTTTCAGGCACTCATGGAAATGAAATTAATCCTGTTTGGGCGGTTAAACAATTTAATAGAGAGGAAAATAGTTTAAAATATGGTATTAGGTATGAATACATCATAGGTAATCCTGCTGCTTATGAAAAAGGGTGCAGATATATAGATTTAGATTTAAATAGATCTTTTAAAGAAAGCGAGAATTTTGATCAAGATAAGAATAGCTTTTATGAAACAAATAGAGCCAATTTTTTGTTAGATGAATTTGGAATTGACGGATCTAAACCCTGTCAAATTGTAATCGATTTGCATACTACTACTGCAAATATGGGAACTAGTATTGTTTTGTATGGGAGGAGATTCAAAGATTTTTGTTTAGCTGCGTTACTGCAGAATAAATTTGGATTGCCTATTTATTTGCACGAAAAAGATAAAGCTCAAACTGGCTTTCTTGTAGAAGCCTGGCCATGTGGTTTAGTTATTGAAATAGGAGCTGTAGCACAAAATTTTTATGATCCAAAAATCATAGATAGATTCTCTCTAATAATTAGCTCCCTAAGGGAAGAGATAGATAAATTAAAAAATAACCTTATAGAACTCCCAAAGGAATTGGTTGTTCATGTTCATCAGGGAAGTATAGATTATCCAAGAGATAAAAAAGGAGATATTGATGGCCTAATTCATCCTGAGAGAATAAATCAAGATTGGAAAATGATTAAAAAAGGAGATCCATTATTTCTTGATAGCCAAGGAATAATTCACAAATATGACGGAGACCAATTGATTTGGCCTGTTTTTATTGGAGAAGTTGCTTATAAGGAAAAAAAAATTGCCATGAGTTACACAAAAAAAGAAGTTATTTTTTCCAAAAAACAATGGGTTCAAGAGTTTGAAAGTCTTTAGATTAAGAAACCGGAACAAAAAATAACTCAAAAACTAATAAGGATTCTTTATTTAATAGATAAGTTTATTTAATGTTTAATACTTTAATTTTTTTTACTAACTCTTAAACCTTAAAAACCTAAATTCTTTCGCTCCAATAAATAACAGCTCCAAAACCCTCTAATTGCAGTCTTCTAAACCTAGCCTCTTTTAAGGAAACTACCTCTTTCGATCTTTTTCCGTTAAGAAGCCATTCGATTATTACCAAGTTAAATCACCAATTACAAAGAAAATATTAAGACACGAAGTCTCTTTTCTTAGTATTTCACAAAAATAACTTTACCTACAGAAAAATAATTTACACATTTTTAGCGATTTTGGTCTAAAATCTTTGGAGCGGATTATATTTTCCGTTTTTATTTACACGTCTCACTTTAAGAGACATACTTTACGAACTCATGACAACTATTCAGCAGCAGCGTTCTTCGCTGCTTAAAGGTTGGCCACAGTTTTGTGAGTGGGTAACATCAACTAACAACAGAATTTATGTTGGTTGGTTCGGCGTCTTAATGATCCCATGCCTACTTACAGCAGCGGCTTGCTTCATCGTTGCATTCATCGCAGCACCACCAGTAGACATCGACGGAATTAGAGAGCCAGTTGCTGGTTCATTCCTATATGGAAACAACATCATCTCAGGTGCAGTTGTTCCTTCATCTAACGCTATTGGTCTACACTTCTACCCAATTTGGGAAGCAGCTACTGTAGATGAGTGGTTATACAACGGTGGTCCTTACCAGCTTGTAATTTTCCACTTCCTAATTGGTATCTCAGCATACATGGGAAGACAGTGGGAGCTTTCATACCGTTTAGGTATGCGTCCTTGGATCTGTGTTGCATACTCTGCACCAGTTTCAGCAGCTTTCGCAGTATTTCTTGTATACCCATTCGGTCAAGGTTCATTCTCTGACGGAATGCCTCTAGGTATCTCTGGAACATTCAACTTCATGTTTGTTTTCCAGGCAGAGCACAACATTCTTATGCACCCATTCCACATGGCTGGTGTTGCTGGTATGTTCGGAGGATCTTTATTCTCAGCTATGCACGGTTCACTTGTTACTTCATCTCTAATCAGAGAAACAACTGAGACAGAATCTCAGAACTATGGTTACAAGTTCGGACAAGAAGAAGAAACATATAACATCGTTGCAGCTCATGGCTACTTCGGTCGTTTGATCTTCCAATATGCAAGTTTCAACAACAGCAGAAGTCTTCACTTCTTCCTAGCTGTATTCCCAGTTGTTTGTGTATGGTTAACTTCAATGGGTATCTGCACAATGGCATTCAACCTTAACGGTTTCAACTTCAACCAGTCAGTTGTTGATGCAAACGGTAAGATTGTTCCTACATGGGGTGACGTTCTTAACAGAGCAAACCTTGGTATGGAAGTAATGCACGAGCGTAACGCTCACAACTTCCCACTTGATCTAGCAGCAGCTGAGTCTACAACAGTAGCTCTTTCAGCTCCAGCTATCGGTTAAGCTTAAAGTTCTTAAATTTAAAGGCCCCCTTTTTGGGGGTTTTTTTTTGTTTAATTTTCAATTGGTTTCATATAATGTTTATATATAGATAAAACATTTGATATTTCTATGAGTAGTAGTTTTGGAAAAATTTTTCGTGTTAGTACTTTTGGAGAATCACATGGTGGTGCAATAGGAGTTATCCTTGATGGATGCCCACCTAAGTTAAAAATAGATATAAATCTTATACAAAATGAATTAGATAGGCGCAGACCTGGCCAAAGTGATATTACAACACCCAGAAATGAAGAAGATAAAATTGAAATATTAAGTGGGATAAAGGAAGGGTTAACACTTGGAACTCCAATAGCAATGTTGGTAAGAAATAAGGATCAAAGACCAAGAGATTATAATAATTTGGAGCAGGTATTTAGACCTTCTCATGCAGATGGTACATATCATCTCAAATATGGAATTCAGGCAAGTTCTGGCGGTGGAAGAGCCTCTGCTAGAGAAACAATTGGTAGAGTAGCTGCTGGTGCTGTAGCAAAACAATTATTAAAAACCTTCTGTAAAACTGAAATATTATCTTGGGTAAAGCGTATACATGATATTGATTCTGATATAAATAAAGAGAAGATTTCTCTCAAAAAAATAGATTCTAATATTGTTAGATGTCCTGATGAAAAAGTATCAACAGAAATGATCGAGAGAATTAAGCAATTAAAGCGTCAAGGAGACTCTTGCGGCGGAGTTATTGAATGTCTAGTAAGAAATGCCCCCTCTGGTCTTGGAATGCCTGTTTTTGATAAATTAGAAGCTGATTTAGCAAAGGCTTTGATGTCTTTGCCTGCCACGAAAGGCTTTGAAATAGGTTCAGGTTTCTCTGGAACTTATTTAAAAGGAAGCGAACATAATGATGCCTTCATAAAGTCTGATGATATTAGTAAGTTAAAAACTACATCAAACAATTCAGGAGGTATACAGGGTGGAATAAGTAATGGTGAAAATATCGAGATGAAGATAGCTTTTAAACCTACAGCAACTATCGGGAAAGAACAGAAAACAGTAAATGCTGAAGGAAAAGAAGTTTTGATGAAAGCAAAAGGGAGACATGATCCATGCGTTCTACCAAGAGCAGTTCCTATGGTTGATGCTATGGTGGCTTTAGTACTTGCTGATCATTTACTTCTGAATCAAGCTCAATGTGGCTTAATGAATAATTAGTAGCTTTGTTAAATAAATTATATTTATCTTTGATTTAATTATTTTTGAGCCATTCACTTATTTTTGGATCAAATTTTTGATTTATAATACCTTTATTTCCAATCACGATTGCTTTATATCCTAAAAATTTATAAGTTTTTACATCATTGATTGATAGGCCTCCAGCAGCAATGAAATCAATATTTTCAAAGTTGAGTATATCTATTGAACTAGCTTTACTTTTTATGGGATAAATTTTGATAATGTTGCAATTTAAATTTATCGCTTCCTCAAGATCTTTTAAATTTTTAATTCCAGGAATTAATAAATAGTTTTTTGACTTCGAATAATTAAAAAGATCTTTGTCCCAAAATTTCATCATAGAAAAATTTAATCCAATTTTTAATGAATCTTCTATTGATTGCTTATTAACTATGGAGGCAGAGCCTAAATTAATTCTTGGAAATTTGAGTTTGATTTCGGATACAAAATCCAACCACTTTTCGTTGTTTGCCCAACTTATTTCAATATTCTTTAATCCTAATTTTATTAAGCTTTCTAATTCTTCAAAAAAGGAATTCCTTATAGAAGTATTTGAGTAAATATTATCTTCAGGTTTTATGAGTAAAAAAAAAGAATCTTTTAGAAGCAAATCAGAAAAAAAATCTTCTTTGATATTCATTAAATATTTATTTTTTAAAACTAGATATAATTTGCTACTTTGACTTCTGATCGGTTAAGCAAATCTTGGATATCTTCAGTGTCTATAGTTTCTCTTTCAATTAGCATTTGAGCCATTTCGTCTAGAACTGTTCTATTATCTGATAAAACTTTTGTAGCTCTTTTATAGGCAATATCAACAAGTTCTGAAACTTCTACATCAATTGTTGCGGCTGTGTCTTCAGAGAAGTCTCTTGTAGAACTCATATCTCTTCCAAGAAACATTCCGCCTTGAGATTGACCTAAAGCGACTGGACCTATTTTGTCACTCATACCAAATTTAGTGATCATTTGTCTTGCTACATTGGCAACCTGTTGTAAATCATTTGAAGCTCCGGTTGTTACCTCTTCTTCTCCATAGACTATTTCTTCAGCAACTCTTCCACCAAGTGCAACAGCCATTTGATTTTGGAGGTAAGAACGAGAGTAAAGACCAGATTCCATTCTTTCTTCACTTGGAGTAAAGAAGGTTAAACCTCCAGCTTGACCTCTTGGGATTATTGAAACTTTTGCTACGGGATCATAATCAGGCATTAATGCTCCGACGAGTGCATGACCTGCTTCGTGATAAGCAACTAATTCTTTTTTCTTATCACTGATAACTCTATCTTTCTTTTCTGGACCAGCCATAACTCTTTCAATGGCATCACCAACTTCATCATTACTTACTTTATCTAAATCTTTTCTAGCTGCTAGTATTGCTGCTTCATTTAAAAGATTAGCTAAATCTGCACCAGTAAATCCTGGCGTTCTTCTAGCAACTTTATCTAAATCAACATCTTTTGAAAGAGTTTTATCTTTCGCATGAACATTTAAAATCTGCAACCTTCCAGCATAATCGGGTCTATCTACTGTTACCTGTCTATCGAATCTTCCAGGACGCATTAAAGCTGAATCTAAGACATCAGGTCGGTTGGTAGCAGCTACTATTATTATTCCTGAATTACCTTCGAAACCATCCATTTCGGTTAGGAGTTGGTTTAATGTTTGTTCTCTTTCATCATTTCCTCCGCCCATACCAGCGCCTCTTTGTCTTCCAACTGCATCTATTTCGTCAATGAAAACAATACAAGGAGCATTCTTTTTAGCTTGTTCAAAAAGATCTCTAACTCTGCTAGCTCCAACTCCTACAAACATCTCTACAAATTCTGAGCCTGATATTGAGAAAAAAGGTACACCTGCTTCTCCAGCTACTGCTTTTGCTAGCAATGTTTTTCCTGTACCAGGAGGACCAACAAGAAGAACTCCCTTTGGAATCTTTGCTCCTACTGCTGTAAATCTATCTGGGCTCTTAAGAAAATCTACAACTTCAGTGAGTTCTAATTTTGCACCTTCAACACCAGCAACATCAGAAAATGTTACTTGTGTAGATGGTTCCATTTGCAGTCTGGCTTTGCTCTTGCCAAAACTCATGGCAGGATTACCGCCTCCAGCATTTCCGCTTTGGGATCTTCTGAAAAGAAAAAATAAGCCTCCAATTAAAAGTACTGGGAAAATCAAGCTACTCACAGCTTGTTGCCATGGATTAGCTAATTTTGTGGGGGTTACAGCAATATCTACATTATTTTCAGTTAGGATTTTTAATAAATCTTTGTCTGGGGCTAAATTGACCTCAGATCTGCTTCCATCATTTTCAACAACTTGAGCTGTCGCATTGTCTGGAGATATTAGTACTCTACTAATTTCTTTATCTTGAACTGCCTCTATAAAATCACTATATCTTAATGTCTTTGTAGCATTTTCTGTACTAGGTTTCTCGAATACAGAAGTACCAATGAAAATTACAGTAATAACAGCTAGAACATAAAGTCCTACGTTTCTCCAACGTTTGTTCACGATAAATAGTCTTTAATGTTTACATGATACTAATAATAAAACATTATTAAGAGCTTCTTAGAACATCTACTACACTTTTGAATGCAAACCATTCAGGAATTGGTTCGCCATTCCTCAATTTCTTTCTAAATTCAGTACCACTAAGTTTCATAATCTCATAATTAAATTCTTTAGCTTCTTCAGCTGTAATGTATCCTTTTTCCTTCGTATAAACTAAATTTTTTGAAGGAACAGTCTTCATCATCAATTCGTCTGCACATTTATTTGCAAAATTCTGGGCGTCATATGGGCCATAAAAATCTTCACCAGTTGTTGATGACTTACAGCCAGCCATATCTCTACCGATAATAAAATGGGTACAGCCATAATTTCTCCTTATTATCATATGTTGAAGAGCTTCTCTAGGACCTGCCATATGCATTGAATAAGGTAAAAAAGCCCATTTTATTCTTTCATCTGATATTTCTTCTTCTAATTCTTTATAAGTTAAATACCTAACTTTCCCGGGGATATCATCTTGTTGTGTGGGCCCACAAGTTGGATGAACTAAAACAACTGAGTTAGAGGAGACATTATCTGAGAGTAAGGCATTAGTAAATAATTCATAATGTGCTCTATGAATTGGATTTCTGCATTGAAATGCAACTACATCATGATTTGAAGGCAGTGTAGATCTAACTTCTTCAGGGGTTTTGCAGGGGAATTCTCTAAGTGGTAGTTCGAAACCATAAATTTTCCCTCCTATATAAAATCTCTTTCTCTCATTAAAAATCATCTTAACAGCAGGATGATCTAAAGAATTAGTACCATAACAAAGTTCAGCTTCTAAGGATTTATCAGGCTCCCATTTAGAGCTAACTTCTAAAACTGCTATTTTTTGTTTTTTATAAGTAAGCAATATTCTATCTCCAGCGTTTACTTTTTCATTATTTAAATCAAATACAATAGGCAAGCCAAAAAGCAACCCGTTTGTATCTCTATTATTTTTAATTACGGAATTATAGTTATTTTCATCCATAAAACCTTCCAATGGAGAAAAAGCTCCAACCATCAAAAGTTCTACATCGCATGCATTTCTTTCGCTGCATTCAAACTCACAAGTAGCTTTAGAGATAAGATCATTTTTAAGGTTTTTATCTTTGATAATTAAATTTTTTAGTTCCCCTCCATAAGGCGGTATTAGTCCATTAGTATCTGTTTTAGTTTTTTGTTGTAATTCCATTTTTTAAATTTATAAAGAAAAATTTTGAAAAAAAAAGAGGGGTTTAACCCCCTTTTCCTCTTAATCAGGATTTATGCCTTTCTTCCATAAAGTTCCCCAATTATTTTTACATCAAGTGGATCCTTTGAACCCATATCTGTATCTGAAGGTTGGATAGCTTCAAAAGTACCAGCAAATTCATCTGTATCAGAATCTACATTGTTGATTGAAAGAGTTATAACGCCAGTACCGTTTACATCAACTTTAATATTTTCTTTTGCAAGTTCTTCATCATCTCCTCCTAGTGCAACTAAACCTTGAGCATATTCAACACCAGTATTTTTAGCTCTTGCCTTAGGATCTAGAAAATCACCAGTTCTGTAGTTAGGTGTAAATGTTGAACCACTAACCTCAGTCCCAGGTTCAATAGATGAAGGTAAATCAGCTGTAAGATCTTTTGCTGAGAAAGCAAATGGCACCTCTAAACCACCAGGAGTTAATACAGTAATAAGTTGAAAATCAATACCACCTTTTTCGGTGAAAGTTCCTGAATCTATATCTCCAAAAACTTCTGTCACTGTGGTGTTATTTCTAGGACTAATAATTTTTGTAGAAACAAATTCTGCAGCTTTTCGTTTTGTCCCAGGCACTTTTACATAAACTTCTGTTGGATGCATGCATATTCCTTTAAGGCTATCTCCATTCCCTAGAGATATTGATCCGATAAGAGATGAGTCTAATGTTGGGCAATCATTAGCTTTTCCTGTGTTAACAACATCTGTGAATTGTGCATTTCCTCTTTCAGAAAAAGCAAACGTTTTAAAAGGTATGAAAGCAAAAGTTATACAAATTGAAATAACAAAAGCTAATAAAGAACGAATTCTCATAATTAAAGTTGCAGTAAAGTTCTGTGACGATAGATTAAAGGTCATCTAAATAGTTCAGTACGGATATTACAAGGGAAAGGACCATAAAAGATAGGACTTTTAAATCCTCGAAACAACCCGTAGCTTTTTAGATTTTAAAAAACTGGAATTATTTTAAGCTATCACATTATTTTTAATGATTAAGATTACAAAAAAATACAAATTAAAAAATTTTTTTTATTTTTTTTATGAAACAATTTGGGTTATTAATTTATTTGCTAAATCAATTTTTGATGTTTTGTTAATATGGTGTTCCATATTATTGGTATCGAACAGCCAACCTTCATTTTGTGCTAAAAAACCAAATCCTTGGCCTTCAAGATCAATTGGATTTGCGAATAGATAATCACAACCCTTTTGGATAATCTTTTCTTTAATTGTTATACGTGCATCTTCGATAGATCCTGTAAAAGCACAAAAGCCTACAAAAACTTGGTTATCTTTTTTTAATTTACTAATTGTTTTTAAAATATCAGGGACTAGCTCAAAGTTTTTATTCAAATGATCATTAATTTTATTTTTTGGAATTTTAGCTGAAGTATCAGAGGTTATCTTGAAATCAGATACTGCTGCATTCATGAAAAAATAATCACAATTCGATATTTCATTATTAAGTGCCCTAATTAAATCAACACTAGTTTCAATTTCATATCTTTTTATTCCATCAGTAAGATTCTTATCGATTTTCAGGGGCCCATGGACATATTTTACTTGTGCTCCTCTAAACCTCGCTACTTGAGAAAGAAGTAGGCCCATAGCTCCAGAACTTTTGTTAGTAATGTGTCTTGCCGCGTCAATTTTCTCTGAGGTGCACCCTCCAGTTATTAAAATTTCTTTATAAAGTAAATCTTTTCGATATTTATTTTGTTTGTGTGAAGCTATAAATTCAAGAGCTAATTGAATTAGATCATTTGGAGGTATCTTACCGATGCCTATAGCATCACACGCTAAGAGACCTTCACTTGGTTGCAAAGACAAAACATTTTCATAATTCTGTAAATTATCATAATTTTTTTGGACAGCTTTATTCAGCCACATTTGTGTATTCATTGCTGGTGCAACAATAATTGGCTTTATATTTGCTATTAAGATGCTTGGGATCAATCCCTCTGCATTTCCAGTTACCCATTTTGATAATGTTGTCGCTGTTAAAGGCGCAATGATTAAAATATCAGCCCAATTACCTAGTTCTATGTGAAGAGGTGTTGATTGACTATTTGACCATTGATCATTTTCTAAAATGCAAGGGTTTCTACTCAAGATAGAGAGAGAAAGCGGCTTTATTAATTTTTCTGCATTTTTAGATAAAACGCATCTTATTTCATAATTTTCTTTCGCTAATTGGCTAACTAATAATGGAATTCTTACAGCTGCAATACTCCCCGTTATCAATAAGAGAACCTTTATTTTGGAGTTCTTACTATTAGTTTTCATCGAAAGGTTCCTGATCGAGAAGATGAATATAATTATTTGTTAATTCAGGTCTATTGATTGCAAGCGCCCTCAGTAAGTGCCAGTCTTTTAAACCATCAAATGGAGTATTATAGTTATCTTCCTCTAGCCTTTTAGCGAGCTCAAGGGTCATTTCTTCATCAAAAGAATTTACTAGTTCCTCACTTATTTGATTTTCAGAAATGAATTTCATATTGAATAAAGCCAACATATTCTAATAATAAAGCCTCAAGTAATTATTTAAAATTGATATAAGTAGTAAGTAAATATTTTCAAGGATATGAAAATTTTCAATATTCATAATCTTTTCAAATTGTTGTTAAGTTATTTATCTTCATTCTCAATCATAAATATGCAATTTCTCCTTTTCAAAAATATACTCTCTTAAAATAAACTTGTAATAATTTATCTCATGTCGCAAACCAAAAGAGAACAAGTCATTAGTCATATACGCTATTTAAGACAAGAGCTTAGAGAAATGCATTTAGGAATAAAAGAAGATGATCTTTTTCCTGACCCAGGCGAGTTAAGAGTATTAATTGCTCAGATGGAAGCATTGCTTGAATTAATAGAAGGAAATACTAAAATTCAATCAAACGCTGAAGCGGCTTAATTAAATAGACAATGGTTGTTAAACCTCAAAATACAAAATTTCAGCTAAAAATTGTAGAAAACATTCATACATTAAGTATTTGGGCTAATAACCCATGGCGAAGATATTCAATATCATTGATTACACTTTTAATTGGCTACTTCATTGGAAGTTCTCTTGGTATGGTAAGTGCTGTTGTGGAACTCATGGATCCTGTAGCTGCTTTCTTTTCAGTAGTTTTTATCGAGACTTTAATAGTTCTAAGACGAAATTTTAGATCTGAAAGAAAAAAGAAATTTTTAGTACTTTTTTTAGATTCTTTGAGATTAGGATTATTTTATGGTTTCTTTACAGAAAGTCTTAAGTTGCTATAAATTAATTCTTGTATTTCTGTAATAGATAAAGCAAAGCCATTCTTATAGGTATACCATTTGCAACTTGCTTATTAATTAAGCAATTAGGGTACCCATCTACTACTTTACTACTTATTTCAATATCCCTATTAATGGGACCAGGGTGGAGAATTGGAATTTCTTTATTATTCAAAGATAATTTTTCTGGGGTTAAGCCATAATCCAAACTATATGAATCAATGCTACTAAGTAAATTCTCCATCATTCTTTCTTTCTGAAGTCTTAAAACAATAATCGCATCTGCAATTTTTATTGATTCTTCCAATGATCTTGAAATTGTTATGGAACCTCTTGATTTAACAGGATCTTCTATTTGATTTGGCGTGGGAGTTTTTAAAAAATTGATAAATTCATCAGGTATTAATGCCTTAGGACCACATAAGATTATATCTGCGCCGAATGCACTAAAAGCCCAAAGATTAGATCTGACAACCCTTGAATGATTAACGTCTCCAATTATTAAAATTTTTTTGGAATTTAAAACCTCTGGATTCAGTGTTTTTGTGGAAAAGAATTTTATTAAAGTATAGATGTCAAGCAATCCTTGGCTAGGGTGACTATGTAATCCATCTCCAGCATTAAGAACCGAAGTCTTGGAATTTATTGCATCAAGTTTTTCAGCGATATCAAAGGTTATGTAATTTGATGAATGTCTGATAACTAATGTATCAGCCCCCATAGCAGAATAAGTTATGGCTGTATCAATTATTGTTTCGCCTTTTGTTAAAGAACTAGAGGATGGCGCAAAAGTTTGGACATCAGCAGAAAGCCTTTTTGCTGCAAGCTCAAAACTATTTTTTGTTCTTGTACTAGGTTCAAAAAATAAAGAGGTTACCAAAGTCCCTTGTAAGGCTGGAATCTTTTTCGTTCCTGCATTCTTTAGTGCATCAAATCTATTAGCTAATTCAAATACTGACTCATAATCTTTAATTGAAAAATTAGCTAATGTGTGGATATGTTTATGAGGCCAAATTTGCATTACGTTTAAAAGATAAATGATTATTGAAATTTAGGTGTTCTGTCACCTTTTAATCTTTTACTTACACTCCTACTTTTTTTGAGATACCAACGCCATTTTATATTTTTTGCCTTTGATATGCCAATTCTCTTTGTTTGAATAAGATCTTTTTCTTCTAGAGGGAATTCTCTTGGAGAAATCCATAAAGATTTGTTATTAAGAACTTCAAGTGAGTCAAATGAAATGTCTACGCTGAATGTCTTAGTAACTAGGCCAGGTCCAGATGCTAATCTTTCATTCTTTATAGAGATAAAAACTGATCTTATTAATACACCACTCGCAAAATTATCTTTATCAGTAACTATGTTTAAACAATGATGAATGCCATAAGATTTGTAAATATAAAATGTTCCAGGTTTGCCAAATAATGATTTGTTTGATTCAGTCATTTTGCGATAGCCATGACATGCCTCTTCTTCCTGTGAATAAGCTTCAGTTTCAACAATAACCCCCTTAACTTGATCTATCTCATTATTTTTTTTTATGAGGTGACAGCCTATTAAATCAGGGGCAACAAGTTTAGAGTGCCGATAAAAAAAATTTTTTGGAAATAATGCTTTTTCTATTTTTCAATATTTATCTAATAATATATTTAGCTGAGAATAATAATTAAGGCTATTAATTCATATTGATTTTCAAAAAGATGTGATTATTTTTATAAATTATTTGAAATTCAAAGGATATATAAATAAAATGATCCTAATAAACTATTATTTAATAAGAAAGACATTAAAGGCATGACAAAAATAACAAGAGAGGAAGTAAAAAAAGTTGCTCATTTAGCGAGACTAGAACTGAACGAGAATGAAATTAATAATCATGCAGAACAATTAGAAAAGATATTGGATTATATAAGACAACTTGAAAAAATTGATACAGATGATATCCCCTGTACAACGAGAGCTATAGAGGTTATAAATGTATTTAGAAAAGACGAAAAGAAAAATTCTGATTGCAATGAAGAACTTTTAGAATTGGGTCCATCAAGAGAAGATAAATATTTTAAAGTACCAAAAATTTTGAATGAATGAGTTAGTTAGTTGCTTCCAATATATGTTTTATTGACTATCTTTAATAAAAATTTTTTTATTTTAAAGCCTGGATATAAATTTATGATTTTTCTTATTTTCCCCCTCTTTTTGCGATGACTCCTAATACCTATTAATAAGTCATAAATAAAGTTAAAAATGTCTTCTTTACTTTCAAATATCCCAACCCTTTGAGGTGAGCCTTTTTTTTCCAATAATGGCTTAGTTTTTTCATAAGCTACTTTGTATTCAAACCAAGGAATCGAAGGCCAAAGATGATGAATGAGATGGTAATTTTGTCCCATTATTAGTAAATTCATAAATTTGCTTGGATAAACTCGAGAATTTATCCATTTATTTCTTGATCGAAATGGTCTATGAGGTAAATAATCAAAAAATATTCCTAAAGTTACTCCTACCATTAATGCTGGGCCGAACCATAAATTATAAATTAAATTCATAAAGTCAAATTTCAAACCTGCCAAGATAATTGTTATGAATATGGATCTTTCAATTCCCCATTGAAGTAATTCATATCTTCGCCAAAGTTTTCTTTGAAAGAAAAATACTTCATGATAAAAGAATCTGGGAGCAATTAGCCAAATTGGACCGAAAGTACTGACAATATGATCTGGATCATTTTTGGGGTGATTTACATGTATATGATGTTGTAAATGAACTCTAGTAAAAACTGGGAAGCTAAACCCTAATAGAATTGCTGAGCCATGACCCATTGCTTGATTTATCCAAGGAACTGGATGAGCGGCTTTATGACAGGCATCATGAATTACAGTACCTTCAATATGTAAAGCTAAAAAAGCAGTGGCTACAAGTAAAGGTAAAGGCCAAACACCCCTATACCATTGCCATATGCTAAGAAAAGCTAGAAAATAACCGCCAAAAAATAAACCTAATGTTGGATTCCAAAAACTTGGCGGATCTACGAAATTTTTAATCTCTTTTTGCCAATTAAATGTTTTAGAAGAATTAGTAATTTTTGTTGTATTTTTACTGGTTAAGTTTGAAATCATTTCTTTTGTTCTTTAAATAATATAACTAATATTTTAAGAAGATTGCATATTCCAACATAAAAAATTTCTTTTAAAAGATTTTTAATTTAATTTAATGTGTCAAATTAATCATCTTAAGAAAAAAAATTTTTAAAACAAACCTCTTTCAATTATTATTTTACTTACGCGGTCGTGGCGGAATTGGTAGACGCGCGAGTTTTAGGTACTCGTATCTTCGGGTGTGGGAGTTCAAGTCTCCCCGACCGCACTTAAGGGAATTCTGATAGATAATTTGTTTATCCATATCAACTCTTATAATTTAAATTGAGTAGTTAATTGAATGAATAATTTGATATTTTATTTGGGAACTTTTTATATTTTAATTGGTACCATTTTTCTAACTGTACCGATAATTTATCTTGAACTTGGCAAACCAAAAGACTTAATAAAAGCTTTTTTAAATTTATTAATAGGTTTGATATTAATAATTAAAAATAAAACATTAGATGAATCATTTTTTGTAATTTTCCTTTTTTTAACAATACTAGTTATCTTATATCTTGTAGAGCTTTTTTTATCTAGATGGTACCAATTGACAGAAAAAGAAAAGAAAAAATTAACTACCTTTTTGGAGTTTAAAAATAACTTTTCGAAAATATTAGAGTCTATTAATCTGGTGTTTCGTGATTTAATGAAATCTTCAAATTTTTTTAATTTTGGTAAAAATAATAAAAATACAACCCAAAAAAAGTGGGTAAGAAATGATAAAAATGATAATATAAAAGTCTGAAATCAAAAAAAATTGATTTGAAACATCCCCAAAAAACTACAGGTCAATTAAGAAAGAATATAATGAACTAGATTTATTTAAATAATTCTTTTGATCACAAATATTTCTTATATCGTCGTATGAAATCTCAAAATAGCAAAGAACAAAAATCAAACTTTTCTTATAAAGAAACTTTAAATTTACTAAAAACTGACTTCTCAATGCGTGCTAACTCAGTTGTAAGGGAACCTGAGATTCAGAATTTTTGGGCTCACAATGATATTGATTTCCAATTAGGTTCAAGCAATTCAGGCGAGATATTTACATTACATGATGGCCCTCCTTATGCAAATGGAGCGCTTCATATGGGTCATGCCCTTAATAAAGTTTTAAAAGACATAATAAATAAGTATAAAACCTTAAAAGGATTTAGGGTTCATTTCGTACCTGGCTGGGACTGTCATGGATTACCTATAGAATTAAAAGTTCTTCAGAATTTAAAATCTGATGAAAGAAAGAATCTTGACACTCTAAATCTAAGAAAAAAAGCAACAGATTACGCCCATATCCAAATTAATAATCAAAAGGAGGGTTTCAAAAGGTGGGGCATATGGGGAGACTGGGATAATCCTTACTTAACTCTTAAGAAAAGTTATGAATCTGTTCAGATTGGTGTATTTGGAAAAATGTTTTTAAATGGTTATATATATCGAGGTCTTAAACCTGTTCATTGGAGTCCAAGTTCGAGGACTGCACTTGCAGAAGCAGAATTAGAATATCCTGATGAACATTATTCAAAAAGTATTTATGTTTCATTAAAAATCACAAAAATACCTGATGAAATTCTATCAAATTTCATCCAAGAAAATCCTAATATCAAAAAAGATTTTTTTCAATATAATTCTTTCATAACTATTTGGACCACTACTCCTTGGACCATACCTGCAAATGAAGCAGTTGCAGTCAATCCAAAAATAAAGTACGTTTTTGTTATCGATGAAGAGAAACGAATTTACCTTTTTGCAAAGGATTTATTTTCTGAAATAAGTAAGAAATTTAATAAAGATTTCAAGGTGCTTTTAGAAGTTATAGGCTGTAAATTGGAAAATATTGAATATAAACATCCCTCTAAGAATAAAAATTGCAGAATTGTAATTGGAGGAGATTATATTACTACAGAAACAGGGACTGGAATTGTTCATACTGCGCCTGGTCATGGGATAGATGATTTTAATGTTGGTCAAAAATATGATTTACCAATAACATGTGTCGTTGATGAAAAAGGCAACTTAAATGAATATTCTGGTCAATTCAAAGGATCAAATGTTCTGAAAGATGCAAATGATTTAATTATTGAGTTTTTAAAAGGAAATAATTTGCTTTTATTACAAGAAAACTATAAGCATAGATATCCGTATGATTGGAGAACCAAAAAACCAACTATTTTTAGAGCAACAGAACAATGGTTTGCATCTGTAAATGGCTTTAGATCATCTGCATTAAAGGCAATCGAAGATGTTGAATGGATGCCAGAGACTGGCAAGAAAAGAATTTATTCTATGGTTGTTGGTAGAGGAGATTGGTGTATTTCTAGACAAAGGTCATGGGGAGTCCCTATTCCAGTTTTCTATAAAAAAAATGGTAATGACATTCTCCTTAACAATGAGATAATTAATCATATTCAAGAACTTTTTAGTGAACATGGAGCAGATATTTGGTGGGATTGGGATGTTCAGAACCTCTTGCCAGAAAATTATGCAAAAGAATCGGATCTATGGAAAAAAGGGACAGATACAATGGATGTTTGGTTCGATTCAGGATCTAGCTGGGCCGCAGTATGTGAACTAAGAAGTGAATTAAAATATCCAGCAGATCTTTATTTAGAGGGCTCAGATCAACATCGAGGATGGTTCCAGTCTTCTTTGCTAACATCTGTTGCAGTCAATAATAAACCTCCATATAAAAAAGTTTTAACTCATGGTTTTGCACTTGATGAAAACGGAAGAAAAATGAGCAAATCTTTAGGAAATGTTGTTGATCCAAATATAATTATTAATGGAGGCAAAAATAAAAAAACTGATCCTGCTTATGGTGCTGATGTTTTAAGGCTATGGGTAAGCTCTGTAGATTATTCAGTAGATGTTCCAATTGGTTCAAGTATACTCAAGCAACTTTCAGACGTTTATAGAAAAGTTCGTAATACTGCAAGATATCTTCTTGGTAATATTCATGATTATGATCCTAAAATTGATAGTTTTGAAATTGATCAATTACCTCTCTTAGATCAATGGATGTTAGGTAGATTAGTTGAGGTTACAGAGCAAATATCAAATGCTTATGAAAATTATGAATTTTCAAAATTTTTCCAAATCTTGCAAAGTTTTTGCGTTGTAGATCTATCAAATTTTTATTTGGATATTGCGAAGGATAGGTTGTATGTCAGTTCTAAATCACAATTTAGAAGAAGATCATGTCAGTTCGTCATGTCAAAAATTATTGAAAATTTAGCTGTATTTATTTCTCCAGTGCTTTGTCATATGGCTGAAGATATTTGGCAAAATATTCCATATTCCACTGAAGAAAAATCAGTCTTTCAAAGAGGATGGCCAGTATTTACGCAATCATGGAAAAATCAAATTCTTAATGAGCACATTGCAAATTTAAGAAATTTGAGAGTTGAAATTAACAAGGCTATAGAAGGATGTAGGAACAAACAAATAATTGGAGCAGCTTTAGAAACTGAAGTTAATTATTTACCTGAAGATAAAGTTTTAAAAGATTCTCTTACTTGGCTAAAAGAATTTGGCAATCAAGATGTAGATGTATTTGGGGATTGGCTAATAGTATCAAATTTCCAAGTGGCGTCTGATTTGGTGGAGAATTCTCTAATCACTGATAATAATGCACTTGGTAAAATTCAGATAATAAAAGCTCAAGGTCAAAAATGCGATAGATGTTGGCATTATCAAAAAGAAACTTTTAATGGAATTCAAAATACAAAATTATGCAAAAGATGTTCAAATATTATTAATCTTGAATTTATTTAAATCCATTTTTTTGATTATCTTTTAGAACAAACCCTTTAGTTTAAGTATCCTTTTAGGTATCTTGGAACTTATTTTTTCAAAGCTATTTATTAAATCAATTTTTGCCATTTTCTGAGAAGCAAGAGTTTCTTCCATTTTTAGGTAATTTGATTATTGACCATTGAATAAGGCCTATAATATAAATTAATAATGAAAATAATCCTAAAAATTTTGCTATCGGCTGAGTAAAGTTAGCTCCAAAGAAAAAATTAAATAAATTTTTTATAACAATATATAAATTTGAAGAAGGCTGAAGCCATATTGCACAAGCATCCGAATTAATCAAAGAAAAGCAGTTGAAGTTTTGTAAACTCTGAATAAAGAAATTGAGAGATATAAAAGTTATCGTCCATCTCCATATTTTTGTCGTTGTCGTAAGGGAGTAAGAAAAATCATATTCTCTTAATTCATCATTAATATCGTTCCAAAACCAAACTGAAACTGTCATTAATAATGTTGAAATATTTGTTATCACAAGAGCATAATTATACTTTCCTATTAAAAGTAGAAGACTTATAAAAAATAAAAGGGATATTTTCCAATAAATTGATAGAAGTTTATTAACTGCTTTATTTCTTTTTTTAATTGACCAGCAGGATAGAGTAAAAGGTATACCAATAAGGAAAATTATTGAAAGTTGAAAGGATAGCCAAATAGAAAGTTGATTAAAAACGTTCAAAATTTTTTCTTTTTAAACACATAATAATTAAACATCAAACTGTTACTTTTGAACTTACTATTGTCATAGTTATGAATATTATGCATCCTTATATTGTTGCCTAGAAATATATTGACAATTGTATGCGACAACATGTTAATCCCCTTAGTGATAATTTCAATCAAATTGAGAGAATACCCTCTTTGAGCGAAATGTTTGGTGATTCTAAATCGAATCTTCATTTGGATATAGGTTGTGCTGCTGGTCAGTTTCTATTTGATTTAGCTCTAGTTAATACCGGTTGGAATTATTTAGGAATTGAAATCCGGGAGAAATTAGTCAAAAATGCTAAATTAAAAGTTCTTGAAAGAGAAATCAAAAATCTATATTTTATATTTGGTAATGCTAATAATATTTTGAATGATGTCCAAAGTAAATTTATTTTTAAAAATCTAAAAAGTCTTTCTTTTAATTTTCCTGATCCATGGTTTAAAAAGAAACATTATAAAAGGCGTGTAATTCAGCCAGAATTTATTAACTTTCTCTCAAATTCATTGCAAAAAGGGACCTTAATTTTTGTAAAAACGGATGTAAAGGATTTATTCGATTATATGGATTACACCATATCAAGTAATTTTTATTTTAAAACAATAGATAAAAAAGATATTAATTATTCCGAAAGTTTTAATCCAAATAAAGTTAAAACTAATCGGGAAAAATATGTGATTGTTAACCGACTTGATATTTTTGAAAGGATTTATATAAAAATTTAATGCATCGTTAATTTATTATTTTATCAATTTCTAAAAAGAGTTTATTTGTTATTTCGCCTGATAAAGAATGAACTTTCTTATAATTTTTGGCCTCAACTAGAACTCTTAAAACGGGTTCTGTGCCGCTAGGTCTTATATAAACTCTACAATTATCCGAATATATTTTCTGAAAAAAATCTATAGTTTGATCAATCAAGATTTTAGTTTCTGGATTTAATGTATTAATATTAAAGTCTAGATTGATATTGGTTAGTTTTTGAGGATAAGGATCGAAACTACTTTTGAGCCAATCATTTAAATTAATATTTTTCTTTTTACAAAATTTAGAAATTTGAAGTGCAGTCAATATCCCATCTCCTGAAAAGTTGTTAATTTTTGAAAGTATATGACCTGACTGCTCACCTCCTAAAACTGCTCCTTTTTCCTTAATTGCATCATGAACATGTTTATCTCCTACATCAGTTCTAAATAAAATTCCTCCAATTTTCTTCCAGGACTTTTCAAAACCTAAGTTTGCCATTTGCGTTGATACTAGTAAATTATTTGTGAGAATTTTTTGTTCCATAAGTTCTCTGCCCCATAGAAAAAGTATGTGATCTCCATCTAAAACATTGCCTTTTGAATCTACTCCAATTACTCTATCGGCATCCCCATCGAAGCTAAAACCCATATCTGCAGGACTCTCTTTTAATGCTTTTTTTAATGGTTCAAGGTTAGTAGAACCACAATTCATATTAATTCTCAACCCATTTTTAGTGTTATTGATAACTCTTACATCAGCACCAAGAGACTGAAAAATTTTTTTTGCGCAGGTTGCTGCTGATCCATAGCATGTGTCTAATATTATTTTCAACCCGCTTAGATTTTCCCCACCCATTGTTTGGATTAGGCTTTTGATATAAATATCGATAAGATCTTTATTTGTATTTCTAGGGACCACTTTTCTAGGAACTGAGATATTGTGATTTGACTCTTCAATAATTTTTTGAATTTTATTTTCAAAATATTTGGTAATTTTTTCACCATTATGATCAAAAATTTTTATGCCATTATATTCTGGCGGATTATGACTTGCAGATATCATGATCCCACTACTCAGTTTCTCTTGATTGATTAAAAAAGGGATAGCTGGGGTAGGGCATATCCCAAGATTTATAAATTTTTTTCCACTATCGTTTATGCCTTGAGTTATTGCCTGAAGAAGAATATCTCCACTAATTCTTGTATCTCTTCCAATTATTATTGGACTTTTTTTCTCTAAGCTCGAACCTAGAGCATATCCTACTTTGTAGGCTAGTGAATAGGTTATCTCTTCATTAAATTTTCCTCTTATTCCATCAGTTCCAAAAATTGATTGCATAATTAGATTTCAGGAATCAAAGAAATTCATTTAGTTATTTTATCAGTTGATTAAAAGCTTATAGATTTCAATTCTCTTTATTTGTTTAACTTATTTAAAATGTTTGTAGTTAGTAATTCCTTAATAGTGCAATCTGAGAGTCGAGAGCGAATTTTAAAGACAAATTTAAAAACAATATTTATTTTTATTATATCTGTTTTTATCATTTCACTTTTTTTGTTTAGAAGTTTCTTGTTTAAATCAACTTATCTTCTAAAGAGTTTTGGAGAATTATCTGTTGACCCTGAAATAGCTTTTACAAATAACAAGCCTACATTTCTGGAATTTTATGCTGAGTGGTGTGAAGTTTGTAAAGAAATGGCTCCACAAGTTTCTGCTTTTAAAGATGAATACGAAAAAGATATTAATTTTGTTTTTTTAAATGTTGATAATCAAAAATGGGGTAATTACATTGAGAAGTTTTCTGTTAATGGGATTCCTCAAGTTAATCTTTTTGATAAAAAGGGTAATCTAATATCTACTTTTATTGGTAAACAAGATGAAATAAAAATAAGAAAGTCTATTAATAATATAAAAAAAGAAGAGAAACCTTATGAAGAAATTATTAATGCTGAATTTTCAACAATTCAAGAAAATAAAAATAATGAGGTTAGTCCTCGTAGTCATGGATAATTTTTACCATTCTAAAGATTTTGAAACAATCGGAAAACTTTTTTTAAAAATAGACTTGCAATTTTGGGCGATAGACTTGTGTTCTTTTTGGGTGCCGTGAGCTGATCTTAAATGAATGTAATGGATCCACGATCTGCATGATCCAGACATATAGATTCTTGTTGGAGTTGCTAATGGTAAAACAAATCTCGCACATTCTTTCGCTACGCCTTCAGCAAGTAAATCTTCATATAATTCTGAAGCAGCCTGAAAATGTAAACCAATTTTTTCATTGAATCTTTTTTTTAACTCATCAGGGAGATCAGGAATGGAATTTTGCCTGTTTTTAAAATCTTGCCGCCTTAACTCAGGTAAGGGAATATAGCCCAACTGAGAACTGTCTGCATATCTCTGTGAAAATTCCTGGAAAGTAAATGATCTATGTCTTAAAATTTGGGCGGCGATTCCTCTGTTAGTTTCTATTTGTAAGGTCATAAATGACTGTTCAAAAACACTCCAATGTTCATTTTTAATGCAATAACTTAATAATTTCGAATAGTCTTCATTTTCCTGATTTTTTGGATTGCTAACTCTTGCAATGTAAGCCATTGTTTTTTCTGCATTAGGGGTTAGTGAAATCAGTTCAACTTTACTCATTTTAGATCTTTGCGAGAGTTACTTTTTCCGGTTGGTTTTGATATTTACCTCTTCTATCTTCATAGGTTGTAGAGCACGGATCGCCTTCAAAAAATAGTAGTTGACAAATACCCTCTTCAGCATAAATTCTGCAATCTGCACCTGAACTATTACTAAATTCTAAGGTTAGATGACCTTCCCAACCTGCCTCTGCGGGCGTTGTATTAACAATAATTCCAAGTCGTGCGTAAGTACTTTTGCCAATACAGATCACAGTAATATTTTCTGGCACTTTCATCTTTTCTAAAGCAACTCCTAAACCATAGGAGTGAGCAGGAAGAATAAAAAAGTCTCCATCATTATCATGGTGAAGAACAGTTTTCTCTAAATTATTAGGATTAAACTTTTTGGGGTTCATCACAGTACCAGGGATATGTCTGAAAATTAGAAATTCTTTTGATGAAAGTCTTAAATCATAGCCATAAGAGGAACATCCGTAACTCAAAACTGGCTTTTGTTTATTGCTAGGCTCAAGATGTCTCACCAAATTTGATTGAAAGGGTTTTATCATACCTTCCGAAGCTTTTTGGTTTATCCATAGATCATTTTTTAGCATTGTTTTATGAGCGAAGTTCGGTAATTTGATTAGCCATTAATAATAAATCTTTAGGGATATCTGTACCTGTTAGGATTACATCTCCTGATATAAATCGGTTTTCAAGTGTTGAAATCAAATCATCTTTATCGATAATTTTCATGTCAATAGCTAAAAAAATTTCATCAAGTATGATTTGGTCATTCTCTCCGGACTGTAGTTCTCTTTTACAAAAATTCCATAATTCAATAGTAGATTCATAAATAGATTTTTTTAAATTTTTATTATTTTTAATTGCTTCAGAATTATATTGATCAAAGGAATGTGATGATCTTATCCAGGTTAAATTACCGCATAGCTTTACTGCATTGTCAACTCCTTGCCTTACCCCTCCTTTCATAAATTGTATTAGTAGCACTTTCTTGCCAAGAGCAGCATTTCGTAGAGAGTCTCTAATGATAGATGTGTAGCTTCCTCTATATGAAGATTGATAGATTTGAATTTGTCCGTTTTGTGAAAATTTTTTTACGTTAATTTTGTTAGTAGTATTTATTTTTACAACATCAAGATTACCTTTGGAATAAGTATGAGATGAACTAATTACCATTATTTAGATACTTTCTACATGCAGTATAATTAGAATCAAGTGACACCGCATATAGTGTAATTTTACTTAAAAAAGGGTTAAGCAATTTGAAACTGACTGAAAAAAGCTTGTTGATAAACTTATAAGAATTGAAAATTGTTACTGTTGATACAAGATATTTTAGGGCGTCTCCTTAAATTTTTTAATAGTCAAGATATTTATGATACCTGCTTCACGAGGATTCAATCGCTTTAGTTCGCAACATTCCGGACAAAGTAAAATTAACTCTGTTGGAGAACGTTTTCCAATCAATAGAACTTTAATGGAAGTTATTAAAGGTCTAGATGGTGCAAGCACAGAAATGGTTGAGAGATCTAAAACTATATTCTTCCCTGGGGACCCTGCTGAAAGAGTTTATCTTATAAGAAGAGGAGCAGTAAGACTTTCAAGAGTTTATGAGTCAGGAGAAGAAATAACTGTTGCTCTTTTAAGAGAAAATAGCCTCTTTGGTGTTTTATCTCTTCTAACAGGCCATAGATCTGATCGTTTTTACCATGCCATAGCATTCACAAGAGTTGAAATGATAACAGCACCCGCAAATTCTGTTTTAAGAGCTATAGAGGAAGATGCATCAGTAGGACTGTTACTTCTTCAGGGGCTTTCAAGTAGGATCCTGCAAACTGAGACAATGATAGAAACTCTTACACATAGAGATATGTCTTCTCGTTTAGTAAGTTTTTTAATGGTTCTTTGTAGAGACTTTGGAGTTGCAGGTGAAAAAGGCATTACGATAGATTTAAGGCTTTCACATCAGGCAATAGCTGAAGCTATTGGTTCTACAAGAGTAACCATTACAAGATTATTGGGAGATTTAAAGGATTCAGGGCTTCTTAATATTGAAAGAAAAAAGATCACAGTGTTCGATCCAATTGCTCTTGCAAAAAGATTTAATTGATTCATCATAAATTATGATGTACTGAGCATATGCAAAAGAGTGGCTTGGATTTTAATTGTTTTTTTAATATTACTAGGAGGATTAATTGCACCTTTTGGGGATATTCTTGGAACAAAGATTGGTAAAGCAAGATTTAGTATCTTAAAATTAAGACCAAAAAAAACAGCAACTATAATAACAATTATTACTGGTGGGTTTATTAGTTCAATATCAATAGGTTTATTGATTTTAGTAAGTGAAGAATTCAGACAAAGGCTTTTTGTTGATATTCCTTTTTTGCAAAAAACTTTAGATGAAAGTAAAAAGGCTTTAATCCCTTTGCAGGAAGAACGAAAGGAACTTGAAGGTAAAATTATTCAAAAAGAAAAGGAGCTAAATCAATTAAAAAATAATATTAAAGAATTTAGGAGAGGAAATATTGTTATTAAAAGAGGACAAACTTTATTTATAGCTGAAATTAACTCTGGCTCAAATGTAAAAATAGACTTTACAAAAATCTACAATGAAGCTGATAAATTTGTTACGAAAATTGTCACTCCAACTAATAAAGAAGCAAAAAATATTCTTTTGTGGAGACCTAGTGATATTACAAAAATTCAGAAAATAGCTTCTAGTGGGGGCAACTGGATTTTACTAATCAAATCAGCAACAAATGTTTTAAAAGGTGACAATTATGTTTTTGTATCTCCTGATTTATTAGAGAATAAATTTATAGTCAAAAAAGGTGATGTTATTACAAGTTCAATTCTGGGAGAAAGTGATTTAAATCTTAAATCAATAAATTTCAAAATTAAATCATTGCTTAGAGAAACAAGGGATGAAATTAAGTCAAAAGGATCACAAGTTAATGAAATTAAAACAAATAGAAATTTTGTAAAAAAAATTAGAGACTTTCTTCAAGAGAATCAAAATATCAAATTTAAGTTAGAAGTAGTATCTTTGAGAGATAGTAAAACTGTAGAACCCATAGTCGTTGAAATCAATATTTTAAAGATTCCATCTTAAATGTCTAGAGTTATAACTATTGATCCCGGGAGAAGTAAATGCGGCTTAGTATTAGCTGAAATAAGTCAAAAAAAAGTTTATAAAGCGATTATTCTTAAAAGTGAATTACTTGAGAATTATGTCAGAAATTTAATTGCTGCTGAGAACATATCACAAATTATTATTGGCAATGGTACTACTAGTGGAGCAATTAGAGAAAAACTATATTTTTTTAAAAAAGAAATAATAACTTTTGAGGAAAAAAATACCACCTACAGAGCTAAAGCAAGATATTTTGAACTTTTCCCAATTAGTGGTCTGAAGTTTTTAATACCTAGAGAGGTTTTTATCCTTAATAAAAACCTTGATGCGATATCAGCTTTGATAATTTTAGAGGATTATTGCAAGACGAAGTTTACTTTGAATCAAAATATAGATTTTAAAACTTGGCTGAAATAGTGAACTTATATTCATTCCCTGCTTCTAGTGCATAATCTTTTTTTAATAAAAATCTCAATAATGCATCCTCAATTAATGCTCTTCCCAAAGGTGGATTTACCGTTAATAAACCTTTATTAAAGAACCATGTAAAAGTCCATTTAAATTGACTAGCTTCCACAACCCCCTGAATTTGCTTTTTTGAGAAGCAATATTTCTTGATACTTACATTGGCAATCGTTTCAGGTTTTGAACGCATTTCCTAAGGTTGGTCTCTATCAAAAGAATTTAATTCATTAATTATATATTCTTCTTTTTTAGTATTTAGTTGTTCGAGGGATTTTATTATTCTCAAATATACTTTGTCCAATATTAATTTTTCTTCTGGAGAAATATTTCCCAATACATGTGAAATGGTATTGAAATTATTTTTTCCTTTTATTAAAGGAGGTGACCCAATACCAATTCTTATTCTGTTGAAATTTTGTGTCTGCAATTGTTCAATGACGCTTTTAAGTCCGTTATGTCCACCTGAGCTGCCTTTTTTTCTAAATCTTATTTTTCCAAGGGGAAGATCTTTATCATCGACTATTATGAAAATTTGATCTAGATTTATTTTGTACCAATCAACTATTGCTCGAACGGCATCACCACTTTTATTCATAAACGTATTTGGTAAAAATAACCTAAAAGTAGAATTATTAATTTGAAATTCTGAGCAAGAACTTTTAAGCTTGTCTTTTAATAAAAAATGTGAATTATATTTTTTAGAAAAATTTTCAAGCAGCAAGAAACCTATATTATGTCTATTGTTGAAATATTTTTTACCAGGATTTCCTAGGCCTATTAAATATATTTCTTTCATGATTTATTTCTAAATCTCTTTTTATTGAGAATTATGAATATATATATATAAACTATAACTAATTAACAAAAACAAAAAATCTTAGAAAAGTTATTTTAGTAATCTTCAAAAAAACCAAATAACTTTTTGAGAAAATTTCTGAAATTAGTTGCCGTTCCAATCTACCGAGAAGCCTTGTAGTAGTAAGGATTGATTATAAATTTGTAGAAGAATAACTAAAAAAACAAGTAGCAGTAGTCCTATGACAGTCATCACAGGAACTGCTCCCCAACCAGGTACCACTTTTCCTTGACCTGAATTGCCAATTGCTTTTAGAAGACTGCCCAAGGCTGTTTTTTGACCCATGTGAATTCACTAAATCGAATATTATTTCGCTATTGTATAAGAACTTATACATAAATTGTTTACAAACTTAGCAAAATTGATGCAAACTTTATCATCTGCTCCAGATCCTGCAGTTTCCATAGCAGTAACAATTCTGGCATTACTTCTAGCTTTAACCGGTTTTGGTCTTTGGACTGCATTTGGACCTAAAGCTGCAAAGCTTACTGATCCATGGGATGACCATGACGATTAATTTCCTTTAAAGTATTTCAAAATTTTCCAAAAATACAAAAAGTAAACAATTTACCATAGTTTAATAATAAATTTAATAGGATATAACTCTGTTAGTACAAGTAATTCCATGCTCGCCTTAAAAATTTCTGTTTACACTATTGTCTTTTTCTTCGTTGGCATATTTCTTTTCGGATTTTTAGCAAGTGACCCAACAAGAACTCCAAACAGAAAAGACTTAGAAAGTCCTCAAGATTAATCTTTTAATTAAATTTTTAAATTGATTTCTGGAATTTCAAAAAAAGTAATATTTTTCCCTCTTCTTTTTATTAATTTCTTACAGCCATCAAGATCAGCTGAATTCTCAAAAATTAATAAAAATATCAATAATCAAAATACTAAATTGATTTGGTCAAAGTTCCTTAATCATGAGATATTATCAAGTTTTTCAAAGATTTCTGATGATAATTCCTATGTAAATTTAATAAAAAAAAATCTTGATTCATTTTTAGTGGCTAAAGCCGAAGAGCAACAAGAGTTAATAATCCAATCTGATAAACAGTCTGAAATAAATGATGTTATTTATGCAGAAGGTAATGTATCTGTTTCTTTTGGAGGCAAACTGCTTAGAGCTGACAATTTAACATACGATAAGTTAAATAAAATAATTAGTGCTAAAGGAAATATTTTTTTGGAATTAGGGGTTCAATCCTTCAAAGTTAAACAACTAGAGTACAGTTTTATTAGTGAAAAAGGGTATTTATTAGATGTTGAGGGATCAATTAATACCAATACATTGATTGATGATTTATCGTCAAATTTCAGCTTATTAGACTCTAAAAAGATAGAAAATTTACTTGAATTTAAAAAAAAGGAAGTTATATATACTCCAAAAAAGCTTGAGAATTGGTTATTTTTTGCAGATAAAATATCTATAGATGGCCAAACATGGGAAAGCAAGAAAGCTGTATTTAGTAATGATTTACTTGAATCGAAACAAGTTAAATTAGCCATTAATTCATTAAAAGTTATTTCTGAAGCAGAGAAATTACGATTTAAATCATCAATAAACTATTTAATATTCGAAGAAAAGGTTTCAATTCCATTTTGGCTTGGAGATAGAACTTTAACAAAGTCCGATGAATTCTTCGAATTTGAAAACAGGTGGAATTTAGGATATGAAAACTTAGATAAGGATGGGTATTTTATTGGCAGGAAATTTAATTCTATAGATATTGCTGATGATTTTGTTCTTGATTTAGAGCCGCAATTTCTAATTCAGAGGTCATTAAAAGGGTATACAAATAGTTTTGTAAAGAAGAACGAATCAATCACTTCAGATAGGGTTAAAAGAAATACAAGTTTTGAAGATTATTTTGCTTTAAAATCCCAATTAAAAGGCCCAATAAAAAATTGGGACTTAGAAATAGACAAGAATTTAAATTCTCTTGATTTTGATAAATTTCCAAATACATTTAGATTTAAAACTAAATTGAGTAAAGAAATTGAGTTATTAGATTCAAAATGGGAAAAAAGTTTTTATGGAATTTATAGAGAGAGGGTGTGGAATGGTTCATTAGGTGAAGCAGAAATTTACTCAGGTTATGGTTCAAAATTACAAAAACAAAATACTTGGATTGTTGATGGCATTAAAAAGTCAGAATTTTTATCTTTTGGTTTGGCTAATATAACAGCAGAGGCTCTGAATACTAAAAAATTGATTACTAACCTAAAAGGTAATTTGTTTTATTCACTTGATCAGAAATTTCCAATTGGTTCTGAGGATCCTAAAAAGAAATCTATTGATATTTCATATAAGTACATTCCTGAACCAATAACAAAAGGCTTAAGTATTAATACAAGAGTTCAAGCATTATATTCTTTCTACGAAAATGGAGATCATCAAGAATATTTTGGGCTAGGTATAGGACCAGAATTAATATTTGGTAATTTTCAAAATAAAACTTTTGACTATACTCGGATAAGTCTTTTACCTTTCTATAAATTTAATAGTGGTGAAAGTGTTTTTAAGTTTGATCAGAATGATGAGGACTTAACCTTAGATATTTCTTTTGATCAGCAATTATATGGACCTATCATTCTCAAGAGTTTTGGGATTTTGAACCTAACAAATGATTCAAATGATTATGGTGAATTTATAGATTCTAAAATTTCTTTAAATTGGAAAAAAAGATCCTATGAATTTGGTATTTTTTATCAGCCTCATAATCAAGCAGGGGGTGTTTCTTTTAGTCTCTATGGATTTAAATAGCTAAAAATTAGTATTAAATTTTATATAGGGTAATTGGTTGAATTTATTTTCTATTAAATTTTCATTATCAAGAAGTGTTGAAGTAGCATCCCATTCTCCTGATAAAAACATTTTTCTTGAGCTTTCTTTAATGTCAAGATTGAAATTTAAATCTTTTGATTTTGCTAAGGAGTTTTTCAGATCAATTTCTAAAAATAAAAATTGATTATCGCAATAGTTTTGTATTTCTTCTATTGATTTTTTAGTAAGCGTAAAACATGGAATTCCTATTGCAATACAATTGCTATAAAAAATATCTGCGAAACTCTCTCCTATTATTGCTCTGATACCCCATCGCATAAGTGCTTGAGGGGCATGTTCTCTGCTAGAACCACATCCAAAATTGCTATTAACAATTAGTATTGTGGCATTTTTGTTTTCCTCTAGATCAAAAGGATGCCGTCCTTTTAAAGTTGCTCTATCGTCCTCGAAAACAGATTTACCCAATGAATCAAAGTTTACACACTTTAAAAAACGCGCAGGAATTATTCGATCTGTATCAATGTCGTTACCAATCAAGGATATACATTGCCCGTTTATTTGTGTGATTTCCCCAATTGGTGGGGTAAACTCGGATTTCATTAGTTAATAAATTCTCGAACGTCACTGACTTTGCCATTAATTGCAGCAGCAGCAACCATTGCTGGACTCATGAGTAGTGTTCTTCCGTTAGGAGATCCTTGTCTACCTTTGAAATTTCTATTACTAGAACTAGCACTAATTTGATTACCTATTAGCTTATCTGAATTCATTGCTAAACACATTGAGCAGCCTGGTTCTCTCCATTGAAATCCAGAATCCTTAAATATCTGATCAAGACCTTCTTGTTTCGCTTCATTGGCTACTTTTTCTGAACCAGGCACTACAAATGCTTTTACATTCTTAGATACTTTTTTGTCTTTTAATACTTTAGCTGCAACTCTTAAGTCACTGATTCGCCCATTTGTGCAACTGCCTATGAAACAAACCTCTATCGGAATATCTTTTATTGATTGTCCTTGCTTGAAACTCATGTATTCATAAGCCTCTTCAGCAACTAATTTGTCATTTGGGGACAATTCATCTAAAAGAGGGATTTGTTGATTAATGCCTATACTTTGGCCTGGTGTAATCCCCCAGGTAACGGTTGGTTCTATTTTAGAGGCATCTATTTTAATTACATCATCATAAATTGAGTCTTCATCGCTTTTTAATGATTTCCACCATTTGAGCGCTTTTTCCCAATGCTCATTTTTTGGTGAGCATAATTTATTTTTCATGTAACTAAAGGTCTTTTCATCAGGGTTTATGTAGCCGCATCTTGCTCCGCCTTCAATAGACATATTGCATATAGTCATTCTTTCTTCCATTGATAATAAATTGATCGCAGGCCCTGCGAACTCATATGCAAAACCCACCCCAGCCTTTACACCGAGTTTATTAATAATATGAAGTACTAAATCCTTAGCATAAACCCCATTAGATAATTGATTTTCGCACCAAATTTGTCTTACCTTTAATTTATTCATGGCTATGGTTTGGGTTGCAAGAACATCTCTTACTTGACTTGTACCTATCCCAAAAGCAATTGACCCAAAAGCTCCATGAGTTGAAGTATGTGAATCTCCACAAGCGATTGTCATTCCAGGTTGAGTTAGCCCCAATTCTGGAGCTACTACATGTACTATTCCTTGACTTCCACTACCAATATTAAAAAATTTTATTTTATGTTGTAAGCAGTTCTTTTCAAGTGTTTCAATCATTTGCTCTGCAAGATTATCTTTGAAAGGTCTGCTTTGATTATCTGTTGGCACAATGTGATCAACTGTAGCCACAGTTCTACTAGGGAATTTTACTGTTAAATTTTTGTCTTTTAAAGCGCCAAATGCTTGAGGGCTTGTCACTTCATGGATTAAGTGAAGACCAATAAAAATTTGATCTGAGCCACCAGGAAGACTGGAAACTTTGTGTAAATCCCAAACTTTATCAAATAAGGTATCTTTACTCAATTTGTTAAAAAAGCTACTACCTACTTGATAATAAGATTAATCTGAGGCTGTTCAAACACACATTTACACTTAGTGTTTGAATTTCAATTCTGTTTCGGGTTGAGTTAAATATTTTTTTTATATTAGTTTTATGATTATTCGGTCCTGAAATTGAGATGTAGACAAGTCCAACTGGTTTATCTGGACTGCCTCCATTAGGACCAGCTATTCCACTTATTGCTATTGCCCAATCTGCTCCTAATTTCTCTTTTACATTTATTGCCATGGCTTCACAAACTTCTTCAGAAACAGCTCCATACTTTGTAAGCTTTTCTTCCGAAATATTTAATAATGAATTTTTTAGCTCATTACTATAGGAAACAATACTACCTTGAAAAACTTTAGATGAACCTGATATTGATGTTAGAGATGAAGATAGAAGACCTCCTGTACAGGACTCAGCAAAAACAATAGTTTGGTTCCTCTTAGTTAACTCTTTAATTAAAACGCTTGGCAAAGTATCATTATCCTCTCCAAAAATAAACTTTGAAAAATCTTTTTTTAATTTTTCTTTTACAGGCTTAATTATATTTTTTGCTTCTAGGTCACTCTTTGCTCTCGCGGTGATTCTGATTTTAACCTCTCCTAAGTTTGCATATGGAGCAACTGTTGGATTTTTAAGATTTAATAGATAATTAATTTTTTCTGCAACGCTAGATTCACCAATTCCTGCAAATTTAAGAGTATTTGAAAAAAAGGAATAACTATCTGAGAATTTGGTTTTAATGAAAGCATAAGCAGTTTCTTCCCACATAGTTTTCATTTCACTAGGCACTCCAGGGAAAGTAATAATAGTAAATCCTTCTATTGGTTCCCATATCATTCCAGGGGCAGTGCCCCTAGGGTTATTAATTATTTGAGCATTTTTTGGGAAGAAACATTGTTTCCTTAAGCTAGAGGAAACGTCTTTGAGCTTTGAGTTTGGAAGTTTTTGTTTAATTTCATCCCATAAGTGCGGTCTTTCAAAAAGAGATACATTAAAAGATTTGGCTATTGCTTCAGTAGTTAAGTCATCTGGGGTGGGTCCCAATCCACCCGTTGTAATTAGAAGATTACTTCTTTTCGATATTTCTTGTGTAACTTTTATAATTCGATCACAATTATCACCTACAGTTGATTGTCTAAAGTGATTTAAGCCTAATAGCGACAACTGTTCAGAAATCCATTGAGCATTTGTGTTTATGATATTTCCTAAAAGTAGCTCTGTTCCAATGGAAAGAATTTCAACTCCCTTGGAATTGTGGCTCATTTAATTGATGCTTCAAGTTTGCCTTCATAAAGAGGAAAACGATTACATAAGGTTAATACTCTTTCTTTACATTGACTTTCAATCAGAGAATTGTTTGGGTTCAGTAATCTATCAGCAATAATTTCCCCAACTTCAGCAAAAGCATTC